>JANMRV010000071.1:0-23787 GCA_031388685.1 Planctomycetota bacterium | reverse complement strand
CCGTTGGCGGCATGCGGGCGCCTGATCACGGCTGGGTTGCTCGGCACGACGTACCCAGGACGAGTTCGCCTTGCGTTGGCCAGCACAGGCGAAAGCTGATTGATTCAAACGGGGGGGGCGGCAAGGCTCAGGCTCTTCGGTTCACGCAGTTCCGAAGAAACGCAGCGGGCCGATGCGCAGCGCGTCGCGGCCGCGGATCGAACGCAACGGCGTCAATCCGCACGCGATCAAGCGGTCGGCGGCGCGTTCGGTGAGCAACACCTCGGCGCAGGGCATGAGCGACGACTCGCCGTCCCGCTCACGGACATCAGCGGGCATGTCTTCGATCTCGATCGTGACATCGCTCTGGACCGGCCGGCCGTTGCGCGAGAATTCCGTGCCGAGCAGCAGGCACGCCGCGAAGGCGCCGCTGCCCCAGCGGTAACCCTCGTGGTCGTCGGAGTTGGCAAGTTCCTCGAACGTGAAGCGCTCCACGGTTCCGGCGCCTGCGCCGTACGGAAGCCGCAGCAGTATGCGCGGCAACGTGAGGCACACGCTCTGCGCTTGCGGCAGCGCGCGCAACGCCTGCCAGGCCCGCGCCGGGTCTGCGTCCAACGGCCGAGTCCAGTCGTCGGGGTCGGCGCTTGTGGCCAGCGCCTCACAGCCGACCAATCGACTGTTCCCGCCCGCCAGCAACGTCGCGCCCGCGGCTGAGGCCAGTCGCGCCAGGTGGGCAAGCAGGTCCGCGCTTTCGGCGCTCGCGTCGAACGAAGTCGCGCACACGATCGCGGCCCAGGCATCCGAGCCAGGTGTATCGACCGTGGATTCGACGAGGCGTTTCCAAAGTCGCGAGCGCGTCGGCTCCTTCGCCGTGTCGAAATCGGCCTGCAGTTCGGCGCGGGCCACGTCGAGCAGATGGATCTGCAAGCTGGAGTCCGTCTCCAGCCGGCGCACGATGAATTTCAGTCCGAGCCAGGCGGCTTCGAGTTCGCGCACATGATCGTGGTGCATCAAGCTGCGCATGTGCGCGCTCGTGGCTGCGTCGACCGAAGCCAGAAGTTCCCCAAGACGCGGGTCGGGCGCGGGTGTGACGTGCGGGATCACGATCTCCCTCAGCAGCGCGTCGACCAATTCCGAACCCGTACCCGCAGGCGAGCGAGGCCGCTGTGCCGCTTGCGTCGTGGCGCTGAGCAGATCTTGCATCGTCAACGTCGGCGTCGCTTCACGCTTCTGCGCGACGACCGGACCGTGACCGAGTTCGGCCGCGGCTGCGGCAAAACTCTGCGGGTCCTCCAATCGCCGGCGCAATCCCCGCAGCTGTGCGAATGCGGGCACATTTGCGAAGAGGTGATCGGGGTGAATCTGGTCGAGTTCCTCGAACGCGAGTTCGATAGGTTCCGCGCCGGACTTCGTCGGAATCCGGACGCGAACGGCGAGGCGCGCAAAGACTTCATCCAAGTCGTCTCGATCCACCGCGTGAATGCGCCGGCGGTCGAGATCCTCGGGCGCGTGAACTGCGCGACTGGCGCGCCCGCTGAAGTCACCCAGAACCAGGATTCGAAACGGTCTGTTGCTCATGGTGCCAAGTGTACGCAGTCCGGTGACCTCGTCCGCGGTCACGCTAGCGGAACCGTGGACGAAATCAGCTGACTTCGTACCCTCCGACGCTCCCGCGAGTGCGAAACCTCTGGCAGGCAAACTGGAGAACGAGCATGCCGCTCAGCATCAATGGCATTGGGACCGGAGTCTGCTCAGCCCGTGGATTCATCCGCTGGCCCGGTTTGAAGTCGCCGGACCGCGATGCGATGGAGTGCTTCGTGTTCCTGCACATGCCGGTCATTCCTTACGAGCCGATTCACACCTACGACTGGAAGGGCAACCAGTATCGGGCGATTCGCGCCTCGCGCTCGCTTGTGTTGCGAGCCATGTCGCGCAGCTGGCTCGGCATCCTGCCGCTGATCGTGGCGATCGTTCCCTTTCCTGGTCTGCTGGTGATGATCTTCGCGCCGCCCGCCGATGACCGCAGCGGGCTTGCCATGAACCTGGGCTTCATGCTGCTGGTTACGTTGGCGATTTCGCTCGGCACTTTTCAGTGGCTCAAGAAATCCGACCAGCGCAACCTCGCCATTCGTCGAGCGCTCGGACGCCATCGGCTCGGCAGCGGCGATCCCGCGGATTGGAACGCCGAGCTGGCTCGCGGCGTTCAGCCCGGGGCAGGACGAGCATCGAAGTTGGCTTACGCGGACAGTGCGCGCCGAGCGATTGCCGCCGGCAAGTACTCCGCAGCCATGTGGGACGTGCGGCTCGCCTGTCTCGTCGAGGATCGCGCTCGAGGCGAGCAGCTCAGCGACGAAATTCTCGGCGACCTCGGGTTTCGCGAAGCGATGGAGCGTATCGGCAAGCACGGCGAAGGCTGGACCGAGGCGATGAACGTCGAGCAGAGCTCCGACGCTTCCGCGCAGAATTGAACCGGGTGATTCGCGCTCCGAATCACCCGTTTCGTGCGCCTGCGGAGCACAGGGAGTCGACCTCGACTCCGCGACCGCAGCGAGAGAAGATCCTATCGGCGGTCGTCTACTGAACGACTGTACCAGCGTCCAACGTCACAGCGGTCTGCGCCAGCGCTCTTCCGCGCAGCGTTGCGCCCGTATTCATGACGATGGCGGTCTGGCACAAGATGTTCCCGCTGAAATCGGATGTCGTTCCGAGTGTCGTCTGGCCGGCGACCTGCCAGAACACCCGGTCGGCCAGCGCGCCGCCGCTCAGCGTGACTGTCGCGGCGCTGGCCACGTCGAGATTCTGCGCGATCTGGAAGATCCAGACGTCTGAGGCACTACCTGAAAGCGTGACGCCGTTGCTCGGGATCAAGACGCCCGTTCCCCACTTGTAGAGACCGGGAGACAGCGTCATTCCGCCGATGTTCCCGGCGCCAAGTTCGGTGAAATCAGGCAGCGTTCGTCCGGCGGCGTCGGTGTACGCGTATTCCATCGCGCGCACCGCCCTGTTGAGCATGCGGCCGGAGCGAGCCGCGTAGTCGGCTGCAAAAATCCTGCCCGTGACCATTGAGGAAGTCGAAAACACGTTGGACGGATCCATGACCAGCGCGAATCCCGTGATCGCGGTGCTGTCGATCGGACTGACGCCCATGTTTCCGACAATGCTCGTCGTTCCGGTCGTCGAGATTCCTGACTTGGAAAGGATCGTGAAGTAGTCGGCGGATCTCAGGTGCACGAGCGTCTGCCCGGCAACCACCGCGGCGGGAGCGGCGAGCGACGTCGCGTTCGAGGAAGTTGAATGGGCTGCGCCGACGAGCACGGGGCTCGCCTCGGAAGTGAGTCGTGAGCCGCCGAAAAGCGAAAGGCTCGCCAGGGCGGTGAACACGGTGAGCAAGGCTGTTGTGTTGATCATGGTCGATTCGCCGCTCGTTGGCGCCTGATCGCGGAAGGCTACGCCCGCCGTCGGCCAAGCCATTGCATTCGGTAGACACGCAGTCGCGGTTCGCTCGTGCTCTTTCCACGTACTCTGAACCGGGACACGCGCAGCCGTAATCGACACTTTCAGGTAGGTCGGAGGGTGGAAGTCGGGATGCAGGGTCAGGCTCCACTCCGAAATGTTCCCGCGCGGAACTCTCGCCGAAGTCTGTCCAATCGCCATTCACCGTCAATGCCCGCTCCGATGAAAGCGATTGCGCTCGAGGCGCAAATGCCGCGCGCGCACCAGTCGCTCGACGTCGAACTCCGCCTGCGGCAAGCCGGAGTGAAGTCTGCGTGCAGGCAGTGCCGGCGCGAGGGACTCGAACGCGCCATCGGAGACCTTCCCGCGGCCGATGGCGGGGTTTGGCGGGCTAGGGTAGTCTCCATGTGAACGCGAACTCTCCTTTGTCCTCCCGCCGAGCCTCAGCGAACGGCAAGCCCCCTCCATGCGAACCAACTTCGATCTCCAAAGCTCCTTCCAGCGCGCCGGCGCGTTCCTGATCGGCCTTGTGTCCTTCGCGGCCGGCGGGCCGAGCGCCCTCGCGCAGGATCCGCTGATCTCGAGCACCGTGCCCTTCGTCTACGACTCGGGTTACGCCTCCAATGTCACCGACCAGGATCAAGTCGTGATCGCGTTCCCCGTGAAGTCCTCGGGCGCGTCCTGGTTGCGGCTGCAATTCGACAGCGTCGAGCTGTCGGGCGATCCCGATACGGATTCGGGCTCGATCCTGCGCGTCACTTCGCTCTACGACGCCGATGCGCAAGTGATGAATGCACAAGGCGTCGCGCACTGGCGCAACACGAGTTGCTACCTGAATGGCGAGGAAGTCTTGGTCGAGGTCATCGCCAAGCCGCACACCGGGCGCAACCGCATCGTGATGAAGAGCGTGATCGCCGGCATTCCCGGCGGTACCGATTCGCAATGCGGACCGACCGACGATCGCACACTTTCCGGCGACGGCCGCGCCTGCCGTTTGCTGCCGATCGGCTGCACAGGCTGGATCATCGACGATTGCCGTTCGTGTCTGCTCACCGCCGGTCACTGCAGCACCGCGAACCTCCAGACCGCCGAGTTCAATGTGCCGCTGTCGACCGCCGGAGGAACTATCATCCATCCGCCGGCCACGGAGCAGTACGCAGTCGACGTTTCCTCGAAGAAAACCAACGGCGGCCAAGGCGTCGGCAACGACTGGGGCTACTTCGGTTGCTTCCCCAACACGAACACGGGCCTGACTCCCTTCGGCAAGCAACTGGTTCGTTTCCATCTTGCCAACCCGCCCGCATTCAACGCCTCTGAATCGATTCGCATCACCGGCTACGGAGTCGACTCGGGCACGTCCAATCAAGTGCAGCAGACGCACATCGGGCCGTGGGTCACGCTCAACGGAACGACCGTGCAATATCAGACTGACACGGAGGGCGGCAACTCGGGTTCGCCGGTTGCACACGGTCAGAACGGGGACGCGATCGGAATCCACACTCATGGCGGCTGCCAGACCAACGGGGCCGGCCAGAACTCGGGCACGGCGTCGACGCATCCGGGGCTCGTCGCCGCTCTGGCCGCGCCGAGCGGCGTGTGTCTGGGCGCCGGCGCCTGCAGCGCGGTCGGCAACAACTTCTGCATTCCCGGACCGCTGATGTCGGTCATTTCAGGCACCGGCTCGGCCAGCATCGCGGCCAACAACCTGGTGCTGAACGCCAACAACATCGGTGTCGGCAAGCCGGGGTTGTTCATGTACTCGCTGGCGAAGCAGAACGTTCCGTTCGCCGGCAGCACGGGGCGCCTGTGTGTCGGGGGCGGTGCCGGAATCAAGCGCCTGCCCGGTGTCAACTCTGGCGCCGGAACCAGGCTGACCTTCGCCGTCGACTACAACACAGTGCCCGCGAGCGGACCGATCGGCGCAGGTTCAGTTCAGCACTTCCAGGGCTGGTTCCGCACCACGCCGGGCGCGACGGAAACGACGAACGGGTTGACGATCGCGTTCGTGCCCTGAATTTCGGCTTCGGTGCAAAGCAGTCGGGCGGTTTGGCCATGGGCCGAGCCGCCCGGCATTTTTCCCGGAGTTCGCATCGATCTGAGGCTGCGCGCGGGATTTCAGTGCGGCGCTTTCGTCGCAACCCAGGACTCGATTCCGCTCACCCCAACGTGCGGTTTCGATGCGAGCGTCTCCGCCAGGTGCCTCTGTTGCCCCGAGAACGGGCCAAGCTGAGCGGTTCGAGATTTGCTGTGTGGCCACGGCCTGTCCCTCAGGCGTTCGCGCGGTGCAACCCGGCGCCCGTTCGCCGCGCTTCTCGCCCCCTTCGAGTCGATTTGAAGGATACTTATTCTATGAAGCTCACCCCCCCCCCTTCGGCTCTCGTTAGGAGCGATCGCCCTAGCGTTCCTGGTTAGCGTCATGACGCCCGCGGGCCGGTCGCAGGAGGTGGCGCCGGTCAACCCGTGCGAGGGACTTGCCAGGGCGTGGGTCGATCCGGTTCACGGGCATGATCCCCTGTACCAGCTCCCGATCTCCATAACCGTCGTCGATCTGGCGCTCATCGGGCAGATCAACGACCCCAACGCGCCGTTCAAGACGCTTCAGGCGGCGATCGATGCGGTTCATGCGCACCTCGGCTACCAGTGGACGCAGAACGCCACGACCCAAGGCATCGTCTACGCGCTGCCGGGGTTGTACGGCCAACATGGACAGGGCAGCAGCCTAGATGTGTTCCCGATCATGATGCGCGACCGCGTGAACGTGCGCGGACTTGGCGCACGTCGATCCGTGATCCGCGGCACCCGCCCGTACCAGGGAGTGCCGGTCAGCTCCAAGCTCATTTTCTGGCCTGACGGAGGCAGCCAACCCGGCGGAGGAGGAGCGGGCAGTTTCAACGCTGAAGTGCTCGTCGACTACAGCTACAGCGCGGTGAAGGACTCTGGTTTCTGGGCCGGCGGGCAGGGCACACCGTGGCGAGGCATGGGAGACTCGGCCGAACTCCTCGACAGCTTCACGCTCGAGGGCGGGGATGTGCAGATTCTGGTTTCCTGTCCAGGGATCTTCCCTCCTGAAGCCATGAGTGGTCGCATCACGAACTGCGTCTTCGACATGCGCGATGGTTGGTCCGTCACGGCGAATTCCCCCAGTCTGGTCAGCGGGCCATGGTTCGGCATCATGCTCGTGAAGGGGCTTTGGGTGAACCCGCCGACGTTTGGATACATCGAACAGAAGTTCCTGATCGCCAACAACACGTTCGTGCTGGCGCAGTACTACGGGGACGGGGAAGTCGGGCCTCTATCCAAGGACGTAGCCGTCGGAATCATCGACGTGACGAACCCGTGCCGAATCACATGCGAGCCTAACATCGAACAGCGAGGCCTTGGCAGTCCATGCCTGGCCAACAATCTCTTCAGACTTCCGCCGATTGAGAACGACCGCCGCCGCGCGATGCTGGGCATCGAGGATTCGGATGTCCGCATCGATGACGGGACCGCGAATTTCGTTCCGAGCAACGCCTTTCGAACTACAACCAGCGCAGCGGTCAATCTCGCGCGGGCGACGAGCAACTTCTCGCTCGCGGCGAACACGGGCTTCTACTCCCGACCTGTACGCCCAGCGACGGTATGGAACGGTGTAGTGAATCTGCTCGTGAACTGCGCAGGGCCGGGATGTTCGGTGGTCGTCGCCCCGACCCCTGCGGTCGTAATGTGGGATGGAAGTCAGGCACCAGGACAGGTTGATCCAGGCTTCGTTGGGGAGTACCTGGAGAGTTTCATTTCGCCCCCAACGCCAGTGCTACCAAGGGTCATCGACTGGCGGCTCCTGCCAGACTCGGCACTGAAGAACCGCGGGATCATGAGCAATCCGCCGGGCCTCGTGGCGCCGTTCCCGATGTTTGTCGCAGCAAACGGCTTCAACATGACGGACCCGGCTTGTCCGGACCTGGCGAGCTATCGCTGGGACGGCGAGGGCTACGGCAACCCGCGCATCGTCGACGGCCAGGTCGACATCGGCTTCGACGAGATCGATTCGATGATCGCCTGCGGTACGTGGGGGAATGACTCGAACAGCCACAATGCGCCGTCGGCGCTCTTGCAGCCCTATGCGCAGCAGGGGCGGATGAAGCGCTACTTCATCTTCGACGCAATCTTTCGAGACAAGGACTGCAAGATCCACGGCAGTGGTTTGATCCCTGCAACTCCACCTTCTGCGTGGTCACAGCCACCCGAGACGCTCGATTCGCCGATTCAGAATCCGGCGTACCCGAATCTCCCCATGGAGCGGAGGACCAGGTACATCAGCTTCAGAGATACCGGGCCGACACCTACGGGGACGTCCGGTTGGATTATCCCAGCCGCCAACATGCTCGCAACGCCGTGGTTTCCACCGCCTTTGCTTCGCCCGCCGGGGTTGATCAACCGCACTTTCGTTCTCGCCAGCACCGGGGATGACAACGACGTTCTCGGTCATGTTCCGCCAGCCTCCGCGACTCCGCAGCCGGACCTCTACTTTGGCTGTGAGGCCGAGCTGACTTGGACTGACGGTCTGACGAAATGGTGGTCTAACCTTCAGTCGGAGTACCGATGAAGATAGACATGCTGATAGTCCTCCCAAGATCACGCGAGCTCGCATTCGGTGAGGAACTTCTACGACTGATGGTCCGGGCCAAGTTCGCCCCTGCCTTGCTCCTCTTGCTCGCTATTTTCATTTCGACCCAATCGGCATCCGCGCAAACGCAGGAGCAGCTGTATGGCTTGCGGATAGGGGCACCCTTCGTCGGTAGCGGCTTCGACCTACTAGATCCGATCACCGGAGCCGTGCAGCAGGCGGTGCCGATTAGGGGTTCTTATTCGTTAAGCCTCGCATTCTTCGGACTTACCCATGACGGGCAGCGATTGCGGAGCATCGCACTGCCGGTGGGAAATGTCACGAGCAAGATGGCCCAGATCATGCAAGCTGACGGAACGGCAGAGGATGTCTGGACCACCGGGATCAAGTGGGGTTCCGTGGGGATTGAACGCAATCCTCTGAACGGAAGGATCTATGCAGTCTGCACGCTGGCTCCACCGCTGCAAACGCAAAGATTCCTCTATTCATATGAGCCGACCCTGCATCAGCTGAGTGTGATAGCTCCCATTACCGGCCCATTTCCAGCCTCAGATGCTTTTGTAATCTCCCCCTCAGGTGAAGCGTTTGTCTTCAATGCCCTCGGCCCGGGAATATACACGTTGGACCTCCACACGGGCGTGACGGCCTTCTACGGCGCGTTGGCACTGCCAAGTTTCACAGGCTACCTGTTGGACGCAGCGTTTGATTCCAACGGCACCCTTTGGGTCAGCTACGACGACACTTGGACTAATGCGGAGACTGGTATCTACAAGATCGACATGGCGACACTTGCGTACACCAAGATCATCAGTCTCGCCTCGCCGTACTGCGGCCTGGCCTGGGGCCCCGTCCCCGACGTGAATTCCTACTGCACCGCGAAGGTCAGCTCGCAAGGCTGTACTCCTTCGATCAGCGCGTTGGGTTACCCCTGCGCTGTAGCCACGAAAGGCTTCACGATTCAGGCGACCGACGTGCCCAACCAGAAACAGGGCCTGCTGATCTACTCCACCACCGGCGCCCAGGCCGTTCCGTTCCAAGGCGGAACGCTTTGCCTGCGAACTCCAATCCGCCGCACGCCGACGAAATCGTCAGGCGGCAACGCGCTACCGGCGAACGATTGCACCGGCACGCTGAGCATCGACTTCAACAAGTACCTCTACGACACCGGCTCAACCAACGTACCGCCCGGCCCGCCGTTGCCTCCGGGCACGAACGTGTGCGCCCAATGGTGGGGACGCGACCCGGGATTCAGCCCGCCGTTCGACAGCATGCTGAGCAACGCACTTCAGTTCGACCTCGCACCGTAGCGTCCGCCACCTTCCAGGTGGGGACACGGCAATCTGACGGCTGGCCTACCGGCTTCCGTACGCCGCATCCTTCGAATCGCCTCCGGAGCGCAAGTAGGCGATCAGGTCGATCAGTTCGTCCTCGCTGAAGGTATCGAGCAGGTCCTTGGGCATGCGCGAGACCTTGGACGGGCGGACCGTGACGACTTCGGCGGCGGGAATGACGCGCGGTTCCTTGGCATCGACCTCGAGGATGTGCACGTCGCCGCCCGCCACGCGCGCCATGCGGCCGACGTACATGCGATCGTCGCTGGTGAGCACTTCGCTGTCCTGGTACTGATCCGAGATCACCTTCGAAGGATCGAGCAAGGCCTCGAGCAAATCGCGATCGCCGAAACGGCTGCCCGCGCCGGTCAAGTCGGGCCCGCTGCCTCCGCCGGTGTTGTTGATGCGGTGGCAGTCGTAGCAGCGCGCTTCGCGGAACAGGTTTCGACCGCGATCGAAGTTGCGGTCATGGCGCGCCTGCACCGCGGCGGCGAGCAAATCGTCGACGGCCCATTGTTTCACGAGTTCGCGCTTCGCCTTCGTCGCCGAAGCCTCGACGGCACGCGGCTTGTCGACCAGGCCGCCTAGCAGCCGGTGCTCCTCGGGACTCAGGTTCGCGATCGTGTCGTCGCGCAGATTGTCGAGATACTTCGTGAAACTCAAGCCGCCCGACCAGCCGGCGGTGGTCTCGTTCATCCAACGGAAGTAGCGCGTGCGCTCGGGCAAGCTCCAGTTCGTGTGCAAGTTGCGCAGCGACCATGCCAGTGCGATCTGGTCCGCGGGAGTCTTCGCCAGGTCGATCAGTTTGAGCGTCTTCGAAGCGACGTTCGGGGCTTCGAGCGAGACGAGCAACTGGCACAACTCGCGATTGATCGGCGTGATCTTGCTGGGATACAGAGCGTCGAGTCGCATCGCGAGCGACAGCGCCCGCTCGCCCGTTGGCTTGCCCAGGCGGACGAAAATCAACTCGAGCGCGCGCAGGGAGGCGAGCGTGTGCTCTTCATCCATGCTTTCCAGGGGCAGTGCATCGAAGTGCTCGAGCGCCTTGTCGCGCCATTCGCTCGGCGCCCGGCGTGCGACCGCGATCAAGGCTTCGATCGAAGCCCAGGGGCGCTTCTCCGCGAGGGCGGCCTCGATCCAGCGCGACGGAATCTGATGCTCGATGGCGGTGCGCGCCGCGTAGCGCAGGAAACGATCGCTCGAATCGATGTCGCGCAGCACGTCCGCGTAGGAACACTCGTTGTTCGAATCGCCGTAACTGGCCGCATGATTGCGCCGCGCTGTGGCGAGCGCCGCGGCCTCCAGGCCCAGCTTCTTGCCCGAAACGGAAGCCGTCACCGTCTTGCCCGTCACGCGATACAAGGCCGACTGCGTGCGACGGCCGCCGACCAGGAAGTAGAACGCGCCATCCGGGCCGAAACTCATGTCGGTCACCGGCAAGGGCTTGCCCTCCAGGAAAACCTCGAACGATCCGTCGTAAGTCGAGCCTTTCGGATCGAGCGCCACGGCAATGATTCGTCCGTAGGCCCAATCGCCGACCAGCAGAGTCTTGCCGCCGCCCAATGCCAGATTCGCATTCGGCGGAATGAAACACATCCCCGTCGGCGAAGAAGCTCCGATGTCGAGCGCGCCGGGCAGGCTGTCGGGGTAATACGCCGGCCAACGCCACGAACCCGTGCGCCAACCGTAATCGCCGCCGGGAACGACGTGCTGGATCATCGTCGGCCGATACCACGGCAGGCCCATGTCCCACTCCATGTCGGAATCGAACGTGAACGCCTCGCCGTTGAAATCGAAGGCCATGTCGTAGGCGTTGCGGAAGCCGCTGGCGAAAAGCTCCCAGTTCTTTCCCTCGGGGTCGCACTTGGCAATCCAACCGCCCGGCGCGGTGATGCCGACGGCGTGTCCATTGGGGTCGGCGTGCTGCGGCAGGAGTTGATCCTCGCCCCAGCTCGGCACGACGTGCGTGCGCACGAGCGGCTCAGGCACTGCCGTGTGATTGCCTCCGACCACGAACAGCGACTTCTTGTCGGGGGAGAGCATCACCGCGTGCGGCCCGTGCTCGCCGTCGCCGTCGAATTTCTGCAGCATCACCGGCTTCTCGAAGCGATCTTCCTTGGAGAAGTATTTCGCGCGCCACAGGCCCGGTTCGTAACCGTCGCCGCTGGCCGCGACGACCACGTACAAAGCGTCGAAGGCGAAACACAAGCCGTGCGCACTGCCGATCGGCAGATCGAGCCGTTCGGTTTTCTGCCACGCGCCGCGATCGAGCGTCACGCGATACAGCGATCCGTATTGATCGCTGGCGACCATTCGGCCGCGGTCGTCGAAACACATCGAGACCCACGAGCCTTCGCTCTTGCGCGGCACCGTGTAGACCAGCTCGACCTTCACGCCCGCGGGCGCGACAATTTCCTCGGCGGCGAGCGCGCGCGGCGGGTCGTATTTCACCGCCTTGGGCAGGCTGCCCCAGACTCCCGTGCCGAGCGCGCCGACGCTGACAGCCTTGGTCCAGGGTTTGAGCTTCGTTTCGCCCGCGGCAGGTTCGCCGATCGGCCCATCGCTGCACATCCAGGAAGTGTCGGTGACGATGCGTTGACGGGATCCGTCCTCGAACTCGAGCTCGAGCGACAACTGGATCGCCGCCGGGCCGCCGTCGTTTTTCGCGTGCACCGAAATCACGTTCGCGCCGGCGCGCAGTTGCTTGGCCACATCGACGAAGACGGGCTTTTCCCACTCGTCGTGATCGAGCACCGAGACGGCGTTGACCGAAACTTCGAGTTCGTTGTCCGCGCAGCCGCTCAGCTTCGCAGCGCGCGGGACCTTCGCCAAGTCGAAACGGCGCTCGAAAAAGGCTTGCTTGTCTTGCTTCGATTCAGCGCGCGTCCAGATCCATTTCGGCGTGTTCGGATCGTCGGCGCCCGCTGAATTCGCTTTCCCCGTGAGATCGGTCAGTTGGATGTTCTTGTAACGCACCTCCATCGGCGGACCCTGATGCAACTGCAGCGCGAGGATCCCCTTGGCCGCGAAACGCTTCGCGTCGAGGTCCGTGACCGTCGTCATCGGCACGCCGTTGATCGCAAACGACATCGACGCGCCGCGCGCGACGATCGTGTAGTGATTCCAGTCGCGCGCGTGCACTTCCTCGAGCAGCTTCGCGCCGTCGGCGACTTCGAGCACGGTCTTGGTCCCGTCGGCGTTGAAGACCACGGATTGTCCGCGCTGCGCGCACACACCGCGGCCTTCCTGCTCGTACAGGCAACCCGACCAGCTCGGGCCGTCCTCAAGGTCCGCCTGATATCCGCCGACCTGGAATTTTCCGAGGTCGCGGCTGCGGAACTGCACGCCGGAGTTGCCGCCGATCAATTTGAAGTCGAGGTCGAGACGGAAGTCGGAGACTTCTCCGCCGCGCCACAACAGCCAGGTCGAGTGCGGCAGGGGGTGGGCGGCCGTCGAGCGGCCGACCAGTTCGCCGCTCTCGACCGACCAGAAACCGCTCTCGCCTTCCCATCCGGCGAGCGATTTGCCGTCGAAGATCGAACGCGCCTCCTGCGCGCGAATCGAAGGGCTCAGCAGAACGGACAGAAGAACGATCGAGGCGAGGAATTTTTGCACGCGGACAGCCTAACAATCTCGCTCGCGAGCGAGACCCCGCGTTCAAGCCATGATCGCGGACACGACCTTTCCGGAGACGTCCGTCAGCCGGAAATAGCGGCCCTGGGAGGGGAAGACCAGTTGTTCGTGGTCGATCCCAAGCAGCGCGAGCATGGTCGCGTGCAGGTCGTGCGCGTCCACGGCGTTCTCGACGATGTTGTAGCCGTGATCGTCGGTCTTGCCGTAGACCTGTCCGCCCTTGACGCCGCCGCCCGCGAGCCAGATCGAGAAACAGCGCGGATGGTGATCGCGGCCGTAATCGGTCGCGGTCATCTTGCCCTGGCAGTAGGCCGTGCGGCCGAACTCGCCGCCCCAGACGACCAATGTGTCCTCGAGCAGACCTAGCCGCTTCAGGTCCACGACCAGCGCCGCGGACGCCTGATCGGTCTGGCGGCATTGCGTCGCGATCCCGCCGGGCAGGCCGCCGTGCTGATCCCAACCCTGATGGAACAGCTGCACGCAGCGCACACCGCGTTCGAGCAGGCGGCGCGCGAGTAGGCAATTCGCCGCGTACGTGCCCGGCGTGCGCGCGCTTTCGCCGTACAGCTCGAACACCTCGGCCTTCTCGCCGGAAACATCAGTCGCTTCTGGAACGCTCGACTGCATGCGGAAGGCCATTTCGCTCTGAGCTTCGCGCGCGTCGATCTCGGGATCGAGTGTCGCGGCGCGCTGCTCGTCAGCGAGTTTCTTCAACGCGTCGAGCATCGAGCGCCGCGCGCGAGCGGAGACACCGTCGGGGTTCTTCAGATACAGGACCGGCTCGGCACCGGCGCGGAATTGGACGCCCTGATGTTGGCTCGGAAGGAAACCGCTGCCCCACAGACGCGCATAGAGCGGCTGATCGCGCGACGCGTCCTTTGAGACGAGCACGATGAACGCCGGCAGATTCGGATTCTGACTCATGAGTCCGAACGACAGCCAGGCGCCGAGCGAAGGCCGGCCGGGTTGCTGGTGGCCCGTGGTCAAGAACGTGATCGCGGGATCGTGATTGATCGCCTCGGTGTGCAGCGAGCGGATCACGCACAACTCGTCGACGATCTTCGCGGTGAAGGGCAAAAGATCGCTGACTTCCGTTCCGCACTTCCCGTAGGGATGGAACTGCGTGAACGAGCCCGCGAGCGGCAAGATCGCCTGATTCGCGCTCATGCCGGTCAAGCGCTGGCCGCCGCGCACCGAATCGGGCAGCGGTTCGCCGTGGCGCTCTTTCAAGAGCGGCTTGGGATCGAAGGTCTCGAATTGCGACGGGCCGCCGGCCTGGAAAAGGTAGACGAGCCGTTTCGCCTTGGGCGCTCGGCGCGGACCGGCGGCGGCGAAGTTCGCGAGCGAACCCAACGCGGCGCCGCCGATTCCAAGCGCCGACGCGCCGAGCAGCGCCCGGCGCGTGAACGACGGACCGCGTTCGAAGTTGTTCGTCATCGGCTGACCACCACGGCGTCGCTGGCCAGCAAGGTGGAACACACCAGGGTCAAAGCCGCGAGCTGGGCATCCGCCGAATCCGTGGCGAGCACGGCCCTCGCGGCGTCGGGATCGTTCGCGTAGCTCAGAGACTGCTCGTCGAACAGCTCGCGCAGCGCCGCGAGCTCGCCGGCACGCGGCTCGCGCGCCGCGAGCAGCGAGAACGCGCGCACGATTCGCGCATCGACTTCGGCCGCTTCCTTCGTCACGCGCACAGCGAGCGAGCGCGCGCATTCGAAGAAGACCGGATCGTTGAGCAGCGCAAGTTGCTGCAGCGGCGTATTGGTCAACTGCCTGCGAGCCAGGCACTTCTCTCCACTGCCCGTGTCGAAAACCAGCATGTTCGGCGGCGGCGCGGTGCGTTTCTTGAACGTGTACAGACTTCGGCGGTGCGCATCGGGTCCGCTGTTGGGCGTGTACGAACCGCTCGCTCCCGCGTCCTCCCACAGCCCCGCGGGCTGCCAGGGTTTTGCGCTCGGTCCGCCAAGTTTCTCGAACAAGAGCCCCGCCGCGGCGAGCGCGTTGTCGCGCAGGACCTCCGCGCTGGCCCTGAACGAAGGACCGCGCGACAACAGGACGTTTTCCGGATCCTTGTCGAGTTTCTGCTGGGTCGCGTTCGAGGCCTGGCAGAACGTGGACGAGAGCACGATTTCCTTCAACGTCGACTTGATCTTCCAGCCACCGGTCCTGAAACGCGCGGCCAGCACGTCGAGCAATTGCGCATGGCTCGGCGACTGGCCTTGTAGGCCGAAATTCTCCTGCGTTGCGACCAGCCCGCGGCCAAAACAGATTGCCCACAGCCGATTCACTTCGACGCGCGCGACGAGCGGATTCCTTGCGTCCGTCATCCAGTTGGCCAGTCCGAGGCGGTTCTTCGGCCAGGCCGGATCGAAGGCCAGGATCGCCGGCAGCGCGCGGTCCGCCGACACCGGCCGCGCGCGATCCGGCTGATCGTAGGCACCGCGCGAAAGCACGAAAGACTCGCGCGCAACGTCCGATTCTTCCATCGCCATGATCTGGCTGATGGAGTCGAAGAGATCCTGATGGGCCGCGCGCGCGTCGCGCAGCGCTTTGGCACTTTCGATGCAGGCAGTGTCGATCCGATTGAGGTAATAGCTCTCGAGTTCGTCGCTCTGTGCGACCCCCGATCCCGCGCTGTGCAACTCCGCCACCTCAGGAGCCGTCAGCGCGCGATCGAACACGAAAAGCTCGTCGACCGCGCCGCCCTTGAAGCCTAGATCGCGATCGCGGAAGCCGATCTGGAAGATGCGCGCGCTCGCCGCGCCGTCGAGATGATCGCGCACGACCTCGGTCCTGGCTTCGACGCCGTCCAGGAAAATGCAGAGACCGGACGCGCGCGAAGAACCATCGTAGGTGACGGCGACCTGCACCCAACGCGCCAGCGGAAACGCTTCGCTGGTCCGAATCGCCGCCGCGGAGCCGGGCCAGAAGTGGATCAGCTCCCACGCGAGCCGGCCGTTCTCCAACATCAATTGATAACCCTGCTGGTCGGACTCGATCGTGAACGGCGCGGTGTGGATCACGGTCGCGCGCTGCTTCGTGTCGGGGCAGCGCATCCAGAAAACCAGGCTGTAGGGATCACAGCGCCGGAAAGCCGGGACGTCGCCGAAGGCGGGGCCGCTGTCGCCGTCGAGCGCGGTCGCCTTGCCCGCGGGACCTTCGATTTCGCCGTCGAGCGGAAACTGCTTCTGCGCGGGCGCGACTTCGATCGCGGGCCTGGTCTTGGACCACTGCACGAAGGCGTCGTGTTGTCCGGCGAGCGTCTTTCGATGAGCGAGTTCGGCTGCCGCAAGCACTTTCTCGAGCCGCGCGAGTTCGACCTCCTGCTCCGCGCTCGGCAAGCGCAACGCCGGCGGCGAAGTCGAGCGATGCGAATAGGCATAAGTGCCCGACTCGTCGATCTCGAAAAAGGCAGCGAGCGAATAGTAATCCTGCTGCGAGATCGGATCGTACTTGTGGTCGTGACAGCGCGCGCACTCGACGGTCAGGCCCAGGAACGCCGTGCTCGCGGTCGCGACACGATCGGAGACGTACTCCTGGCGGAACTCCTCGTCGATCGAGCCGCCCTCATTGGTGGCTCGGTGCAAGCGGTTGAACGCTGTGGCAAGTTTCTGGTCGCGCGTGGCGCCCGCCAGCAGGTCGCCGGCGATCTGCTCGCGCACGAATTCGTCGTAGGGGAGATCGCGGTTGAACGCGGTGATCACCCAATCGCGCCAGGGCCAGGTCTGACAATCCCAATCGGATTGGTAGCCGAAAGTGTCGGCATAACGCGCCACATCGAGCCAATCCGCGGCCATGCGTTCGCCGAAACGTGGCGAAGCGAGCAGCCGGTCGACTGCTTTCGCGTAGGCGTCGGCGGACTCGTCGCGGCCGAATGCGGCGCTTTCCTCCGGAGTCGGCGGCAACCCCGTCAGCGCCAGGGACACGCGCCGCAAAAGCGTGACGCGATCGGCGCGCGGCGCTGGCGATAGCCCCTCGGCCTCGAGTCGCTCGAAGACGAATCGATCGATCGCGCTGCCGTTCCATTCCTGGTTGGCGACCAGCGGTGCTGCATGCAGCTTGGGCGCGACGAAGGCCCAGTGCGACTCGTACAGCGCGCCGCCGGAAATCCACTGTCGCAAGGTAGCCTTCTGCGCGTCGCTCAACGGCCGATTCAATTCCGGCGGAGGCATGACTTCGCTATCGTCGTCCGACGCGATGCGCGAGACGAGTTCGCTGGCCGCGAGATCCCCGGGCACGATCGCATGCTTGCCGCTCTTCAGCAGCGCGCGCGAACCTGCCTGTGTGTCGAGCCGCAGGCCGCGTTTGCGCGGACCGGCGTCAGGTCCGTGGCAGCGAAAACAACGATCGGCGAGGATCGGCCGCACGTCGCGATTGAAATCGATGGGCGAATCGCCGCCGCGAAGACCGGCTGTGGATCCGAGCGCGAGCGCCGCGAGCACAACGACACTGGTCCACGGGTGAACGAACCAACTGGACTCGAGCGCAGATTTCATGGATCCAAATTGGCCTTGTCGCGCCGAGGGTAGCGCAGAGCGCTCCAACTATAAGGTCATCCGCCCTCGGAATAGCCGGCCCCGTTGCGGGTGGGGCCTGGCCGCGTACCATGGCCCGACCATGAGCGACCTTCTTTCCAGCCTCAAGCAACATTCCGTCGTGGTCGCCGATACCGGTGACTTCGAATCGATCCGCAAGTACCAGCCGCGCGACGCGACGACGAATCCGAGCCTGATCCTCAAGGCCGCGACGATGCCCGAGTACGCGGGGCTCGTCGAAAAGGTCGTCGCCGACGCGGGCAAGACCGGTCGCTCTTCGTCGGACAAGCTCAACGCCGCCATGGACGGCCTGGCCGTCGGCTTCGGCATCGAGATCCTGAAGATCGTGCCCAACCGCGTCTCCACCGAAGTCGACGCGCGCCTGAGCTTCGACACCACGGCGTCGATCGCCAAGGCGAAGCAGTTGATCGCGATGTACGCGGCCGCGGGGATTGCGAAGGAGCGCATCTTGATCAAGCTCGCCGCGACCTGGGAGGGCATCGAAGCCGCGCGTCAGCTCAAGAACGACGGGATTCGCTGCAACCTGACGCTGCTCTTCAGCTTCGCCCAGGCCGTCGCCTGCGCCGAAGCCGGCGTGCAGCTCGTCTCACCCTTTGTCGGCCGCATCCTCGACTGGCACAAGAAGTCGACCGGCGTCGCAGGCTACAAGCCCAACGAAGACCCGGGCGTGATCTCGGTGACGAACATCTACAACTACTACAAGAAGTTCGGCCACGCGACCGAGGTCATGGGCGCGTCATTCCGCAATCACGAGGAGATCCTGGAGCTGGCCGGCTGCGATCTGTTGACGATCAGCCCGAATTTGCTGGAAGAACTTCAGAAGAAGCCGGGCACCGTGACGCCGAAGTTGTCCGCGAACACCGCGAAGGAATCAAAGGTCGAGAAATGGAAGATGGACGAAAAAATCTTCCGCTGGAACCACAACGAAGATCAGATGGCGACGGAGAAGTTGAGCGACGGCATTCGCCTGTTCGCCGCCGACTCGGTCAAGCTCGAGAAGTTCCTGGCGACGAAGCTCGGGAGCCTGACTCCCGTCTGAACTGTTCGTGTACGGTGCCCGAGCCCCTTCAACCAGTCGAGCACCGTCGGTTGAAGCGGGCGCCAGCCAATTACGGCGCAATCCCGAACGACATCGCGTTCGAGAGCCCGCTCGAGAATCCCGCGGGATCCAACGGATCGCGATTCCACCATTGGCAATACACGATCGCACCGGGCACGAGACCCGGATGCACTCCGCTTTGGATGTAGGTGCGCATGTCGAAGGCGAATGCGCCACCGCAGGCGCCTGATCCCGCTGAGTTCTGCGCGCCGACGCGTTTGATCGGAAGATCGACGCAGTACGTGCCGCCTTGGAAGGGCACGGCGCGCTTGCCGAAGCCGAAGAACATCAGGCCGGCCTTGTTGTCGACTTCGTTCGCAGCTGTGATCGTGAACGGCGCGGGCGAACTCGCGCTGGCCGTGCCGATCGCGCCGATGGCGGGCACGCAGCCCTGGCCGTTCAGCTTGCCCACGCAGTAGCTCGCAGGCGCCGGCGCGAAGCTCGCGTCGTAAGGAACCGCGCCGATGTCCGCGCGCGTTCCGTCCGGATCGAGCGGCGAATTCGGATCGCCTGCATCGATGCAAGGCGAGCCGGGGCGCAGTCGATAGCGCGAGCCGTCGATCTCCCACACGCCGGGATTCCCGATGATGTTTCCGACACCGACGGTCGTCGCGAGCAATCCCCCCGCGCTGTAGTTCGCCGTGGGCGGAAATGCGCTTGCCAACAGGTCCGAGCCGTTGCTCGACCAGATGATCGTGTTCGAGAGATCGACTCCGGCGAAGAACTCGACGGCAATGCCGGTCCCGTTGTCGACGATCGTGCAGTTCTTCAGGATCGCGTTGTAGGAGAACACGCCCATCGTCGGGTTGTCGCGGACGATGCAGCGGATCGCGATCGAACTCTCGAGGTTCAGCGCTCCGCCGTTGATGCCCGACGACGAATTGCCGGTCAGCGTGAAGCCTTCGATCGTCGAGCCCTGATCCAAGTAAGCCGTGGCCGCGAGTGGGTTCTGCGGGCGCAACTCGGTGAGCAGCGGCCCCGCGCTTGCGCGCACGGTGATGTGCTTGGGATAGTCGGCGATGTTCTCCACGTAGAGCCCCGGCGCGACGAGAATCGTGTCGCCGCTCAGCGTCGTGTTGCGCGTGATCGCGTATTGAATGCTCTGGTACGGATTCGCCGGTGTTCCGCTGCCCGGGGGCGCGGCGTTGACATCGACGTACCAGGTCGTTTGGGCGCTCGCGATGGCGGGCAACAGGCTCAGCAACGCGCCAGAGAGCAATGGAATGGCAGGGCTCGTCATGTTCATGGGCACCTCACTTGTACTCAGGTTAGTCGCGACGGGCGAAACCGTCACACCCGTTCTCTAGGAGCTCGGCGGTAACGCGGTCTGGGTGCTTTCTGGCCGGGATTGGGACTCCAGCCTGCCCCCTGTCGGCCGCTGTCGATTGGGACGCGATTCAAAGACGAGTGTTACGAACCCTTCTTCGCAGCCTGCTTCGCCTTCTTCTTGTCTTGCTTCTCCTTGATGGAGAGCTTGGGCTTTTTCACTGACTTGACCGGTTGCATGCCTTTGGCCATGACGACGCTCCGTTTTCTGAATGTGGGGTTGTGAGGTACCCCTGCTAGGGGCCATCACAAGGGAAGCCCGCGGGCGGGCGGATGTCAAGACCGACGATCAGCGCGCCGCCGCGGCGTCCATGGCCAAGTTGCGCGCGTGGTCGGTGTAGTTGGCCGGATTGGTCATGCCGGTCGTGTGGCACCAGCCGACGACGTGGCCCATGTTGTTGCCGCCGGGCAGTTCGGCGCGGGTCTTCTCGACCGTTCCGTCCTCGGGGTCGACGAGCAGCAGCCCCGTGAGGAAATTGCTCGCGGCGCCGGAGTTGGACGTGGTCCAGGTGAAGACCTCGGCCCAATAGCCGGTGTCAGACACCCAACCACCCGACCTTTTGCGTTGAGCTGACGTGCGATTCATGGCTTGTAAGCTCATCGCAAAAGGTCGGGTGGTTGGGTGTCTGACACCGTGCCTTCCCAGTACGCGCGGTACTTCGGCCACGACCAGACGGCGATTTCGCGGCCGACGCGCAAGCCGACGTCGTTGTCGATCGGAATGTGATAGCCGCCCATGGCCCGCGAGCGAGCCGCCATCTCGGCGGTCGCCGAAAACGTCGGCAGATCCAAGGTCACCTGCTTGCCGCTCTTGGTTTCGGTCAGCGCGCAGCAGCTGCGCAGCTCCTTCGCTCCGTAGACGTCGCTCTGCGTAAACAACTCGAGCACTTTCGAGCACGCGCCGCTTACCGTCGCGTGACCGCTCGTGTATCCGGGGAACGGCGGCGTGATGAACACATAGGGCGAATAGGGGTGCCAATCCTCGGCGCGCATTTCCACGACGCCGCCGCTCGGCCCCGCCCAGCCGAGCACTTTCTGTCCGGCGTAGTAATGCCGCACCAGTGTCCAAGGCCGCGAAGAATCGTAGAAGCGCTTGGTTTCCCAGCACGAAATGAACGCGTCGAAGGCGACGTTCGCGACGGCGAAGTAGAGCCTGACGTCCTGATCCAGCGTGTGCCGATCGCGCCGCGAAATGTCCTGGGCGAAACGCAGCCAGTGACCGCTCTGGCCTGTCGAGCGCGGACCCTCGCGCATGAATTCGACCATCGCCTTCTGCTCGGGCGTCAACGAAGCGTTGTAATCGAGCACTTCGTCCGTCTGCTGCTTGAGCAGCGCGTCGTCTGTCGTCGTCTTCGGCGGTGGCCCGGGCCGGAACTGCGCGGGGTTTTCCAGCGCAAACGGCCGCACCAGGTACCAGTGCGGCGTCAAGAAACCCGGCGTGAACGTGCTGCCGTCCGCGCGCGTGAACGTGATCGGTTGCCAGCGATCCGGATCGACAATGTGATCGGGCGGATTCAGCGGGCGATAGGCAGTCGTGTCCGAATAAGGCGAACCGTCACTTTTCGGATCGTCGCCGAATTGGTTCGCGCCGTCGCGTATGCGGTAGGCAAGCACCGCTCGCGCGGCGAGATTGCCGACTCCCTGGGGCGTGCTCGGATCGATCGAAGTGTCGTCGGGGTCATACCCCAGCGTCTTCATCTGCTCGCCCAGGTACGGCGCATCGCGCTCGAAGACTCCGATCAACGCGCGGTAACTCGCGTAACTGATGGCCTTGTTCTTGTTGGCGAGCGTGCGCTCGATCTGCGGCAGTCGCAGGCTAGTGCCCAGTCGTGTGCCCACCGCTTTCACATCGTAGGCCGCCCAGGCGTCGTACATCGCCGTGGCCCAGATCGCCATCTGTCGCGAGAGCACCGTCGGCCGCGCGCCGTTGCGATCGACATCGCGCGCCGCCACTTCTTGGGTGATATTGAGCCAGCGGTAGGCGAAGTTCTGCTCCGGCAGCGGCAGCAGCTCCTGATGCGTGAGCGCGTATTCGAGCGCCGCGGCCTGCGGCGTTGGCGCGCTCGCGCAGGCTTGCAGCAGCACGACAACGACCACGGCCGTCCAGGTCCTGGGGGACGCGAATCTCATGGCGCAAGAGTACCGAAAGGAGCGTCGGGTACGGAGTCGTGCGCTATGCTGGCACACAGGATCGATCCGATGCCACAAGGTTGGAGCACAGTCTTCACTGGGCCGCCGGGCGAAGCGCTGGTCGTGCGCGCCAAGCTCGAAGCCCACGGCTTCCCTGTCTTCGTGCCGGGCGAGACCATGCGACTGATCGGAATGCTGGGAGACTACGGCACGGAACTGGCGCTCGACCCGGCCGTGCAGGTTCCGCCATCGGCCGCCGCACTTGCGCGTGCGTGCATCGAGGGGCGCGACGAGGAATCCGCGATTCGGCCGGACGAGCGAGAGCTCCCCGCTGACTTTTTCGAGCCCGAGCCGGAGCCAACCGTCGCTCTGGAACTCGTGAAGCGGACGCGCACGCTTTCACGCTGCATTCTCTGGGGCGCGGCATTTCCACTCGGCGCGCCTTTCGCGCTGTGGCACCTGCGGCCCTACCTGAAGTCAGCCAGACTTCTTGGGCAACGGCCGCCGTTGCACCTCACAACGATTGCGGCAGCGTGTCTGTCGCCATTGAATTTCTGCTTCGGCCTGATCCAGATCTATGCGCATCTGAGGTAATTGGATCGAAAAGCGTTGGTTCTCACGTGCATTTTCAGGCTGCGTCACGCACTTGATCCTGAATCGCTACCATCACCTGCGACGGACTTTTCACGATGAACACGCCCACAACCGCCAAAGTTTCCGGCTTCGAACTCCACGCGCTGACCAGCTCAGGCTTGCGTCAACTGTCGGTTGCAGCCGCGACGGCGTCGGTGCACGAACTGCTCGATTGCCTGCCCTATGGCGTCTACTCCGCGGCGCGGACGTTTCATCACGAACGTTTCCTGTGGCTCGATGCGCACTTCGATCGCACGGAGAGTTCGATGGCGAAGCTGGGCTGGCCGAATCGGCTCGATCGCGGAGCTTTGAAGCGTGCCCTGTACTCGACGGCGCGCGCCTATCCGCTGGCCGACGCGCTCGTGCGTTTCGACGTGCTGCGCGAGCCGGCGACGATCCAAGGTGTCGCGGCGGAGATCTTCCTGGCGCTTTCGCCCTATGTCCCGGTGCCCGAGGAATTTGTGCGCGACGGAGTGCGCGTCGAATTCGCCGCGCATCTGCGTCGCGAGACGCCGCTGATCAAGACCACAGAGTTCGTGCGCCGGCGCCGGCCGCTGCCGCTCTCCACGAAAGAGCGCTACGAAGGCGTGCTGCTCGACGAAAAGCAATGCATCCTGGAGTGTTCGAGTGCGAACATCGCTTTCATCCGCGGCAACTCGCTGATCGCGGCCGGTGACGGCGTGCTCGAAGGCATCACCGCGAAGGTGCTGCGCAAGATCGCGCCGAGCGTGGGCCTCGAGTGGGTTGAGCGCCGCCTGCCGGTCGCCGAACTCGCAACCGTCGCCGAAGCTTTCCTGTCGAGTTCTTCGCGCGGCGTCCTGCCGATCGTTCACGTCGAAGGCACGCGCATCGGAACCGGCAAAGTCGGCCCGCACACACGCGCCTTGTTCGACGCCTACTACGCCTTTGCCGAACGCGAGGCGAAGTGAGCGAACCGGATCGCGCGCCATGTGGAATCTCTCGCTGATCCAAAGCCTCGCGTTCTGCGTCTTCGCTGTCTCGCCCGTACGGTGCCAGGCACCGCTGACGCCGGCAGTCGGCGCC
>JANMRV010000069.1:0-1941 GCA_031388685.1 Planctomycetota bacterium | reverse complement strand
CGGGTCATGGGTCCAAAGTTGTACCCTGCGCAGCGGCCCGGCAACCCCCCGGACGTTTCGGGATGCGTCAAGGTTGCGTTCCGCGCCCCGCGGACTCACTCCGGTTCACGGTCTTGCGGGCGGCCCAAGATCGCGGACCCGACGCTCGCCCGCCGGGCCGAACGAAGCGCGTTCGGGGCGGCCGGCAAGTTTGCGCGCGAGGCGCATCGCGGCCTGCGTGCTGGTCTGACGCACGGCCTGTTCGAGGAAGAAGTGCTCGGGGTCGAACTTGTCGAGCATGCCCGAGCGCGCCAGGGCGTCGCGCATGCCGGTGCGCACGCCGCACAAGAGCACGTGAACGCCGCGCGACTTCAGGCGGCCGAGGAAGTGCTCGAACTCGGCCAGTCCCACCGCGTCCGGATTGCGCGCGCGCTTCATGCGCATCACGACAACCTTCGGGCCCCCGTTCAGCCTGGCTTCGATGGCCTCGAGGTGTTGCTCCAGGCTGGTCGAAGCGCCGAAGAACATTTCGCCTTCGAGGCCGAAAATCAGCACGTCCGCGGCCGGCGCGTCTTCGGGCAAGCGCTCGCGCACGTGATCGCCGTCGGCTTCGACGAACTCGGTCAGCAGCATGTTCCCGGTGCGCGGGACGGTCAGCATGAAGGAGAGCACGACGCCGATCAGCACGCAGAACTCGATCGAGATCGCAAAAGCCGAGATCGCAGTCAACGCCACAATCGCCGCGTCGAAGCGCGAGACGCGCACGTGGTAGCGCAGCTCCTTGAAGTTGACCATGCGCGCCGCGGTCAGGATCAACAGCCCGGCCAGCGCCGCGCGCGGGATGAAACGGGCGTAGGGCGCGAGCAGCAGCATGATCACGGCCACCGCGATCGCCGAGAACACGCCGGCCCACTGCGTGCGCGCGCCGGCCTGCTGGTTGATCGCCGAACGTGTCAGCGAGCCCGAGCCCGGCATGCACGAGAAAAAACTCCCGGCCAGGTTCGCGCAGGCCTCGGAAAGACACTGCTGATTGAGATCGAGTTTTTGGCGCGTCACCGACGCGATCGATTTCGCCATCGCGACCGCCTCGAGCAAGCCGAGCAGCGCGATCGCGAGCGCGCTGGAGGCGAAGTCGCGGATCCACTGCGCGTCGAAATGCGGCAGCCCGGCCTTGGGAAGTTTCGCGGGGATCTCGCCGACGACGCGCACGCCTTGCTGGTCGAGCCTGAGAACGGCGGTCAGAGCCGCCATCGCGATCACGACCAGCAGGAATTCAGGCAGGAGTGTCCAGCCCAGGCGCTTCTTGACGATGCGCAGCGCGAGCACGAGCGCGATCGAACCTAGGCCCACGACCAAGGTCGGCCCGTGCACGGCTCCACCCTCGGCCAGCGAACGCCAGAAGCGCATCAGGAAGTGATCGTGCACGTCGCCGACCGACTTCTGGCCGAGCAGATTCTTGAGCTGGTCGAGCACGAGCAGCAGGCTCGCTCCCGCGGTGAAGCCGACGATCACCGAGTGCGAGATGTAGCGCGTCAAATCGCCCAAACGCGCCAGGCTGATGGCGAGTTGGATCGCGCCGACGAAAAAGGCCATGAACACCGCGGCCTGCACGAGCTGGGTCTGGTCGCCGATCTGACCGATCGCCGCGAGCAGCGCGATCGAGATCGCGTTGGTCGGCCCGTTGATCAATTGCCTGGACGAATCGAGCAACGCGCCGACCGTCGTCATCACGATCGCCGTGTAGAGCCCGTACTCCGCCGGCAGCCCGACGATCATCGCGTAGGCCATCGCCTGGGGCACCGCGACCGCCGCGACCGAAAGGCCACCGAGCAGGTCGGCGCGCAGGTCCAGGCGCGTGTAATTCCGCAGCGCCGCCAGCGCCGGGATGTAGCGCAGGAGTGCGGGGATGGCTCGGGATTGCGTCACGTCGCGGTGCCCCAGGCGATGGCCTACGCGATGATC
>JANMRV010000068.1:0-19017 GCA_031388685.1 Planctomycetota bacterium | reverse complement strand
CGTTGCTCCTCGAGTAGTGCGGAGGAGTTCTCCGCGGGTATGGGAGCAACGCTAGGGCCTTCACGCTGAAGCCAAGGTGAACGCACACGGCCCGCGTCCAGATTTTCTGGGCCGCGGGCCGTGCATTGCGGTGCACGCATTGGCGTGCGAGGGTCAATGCAGGATTTGCACCAGCTCCGATCGTTCGCCCGTGCCTTCGTCGACTTCGAGCACGACTCCGACATTCGGAGCAATGAAGCTCAGCAGGTACTCGAACGGCTCGAGCGGATCCCATTCCTGCACCACCAGGCAATGCTCGAACACGCCGGCCGGCACGACGACGGTCGCGTCGAGCCGAACCACGCGAGCAATGTCCTCCGCGCGGCCCAACCAGAATTCCTGGCGATACACGTCGCCGGTCGCAGGCGCCTCAGGCGCGAGAACTCCGGGATGCACGCCATTCACACCGTAACGCCAAGATCCGGCGAGGTTGTCGAGCACCCCGTCTTCGAACTTCATCGCAACTTCACCGAAATACCAAACGGCTTCGCTCTGGTGCTGTGCGACCCAATTGAGCGTGTCTTCGGTCAGCACACCGTCCAGCGATTCGAGTTCGCGAACCGTGCGACAGGCGACCCCGCCGATGACCGTGAGGTCGTTGGACATCGAGGTCTCGATGCGCTCCACGCCATCGGCCGTCCGTTTTTCGCGGACCAGGGTCATGCCGGAACTCACCGGCGCGTAGCGGTTCGTGATCGTGGTTCCAAATTGCGCGGGAACGATTTGCGGATCGTATTTGACGTGACCGAACAGCGCGCAGGCGTGCTCACGGGCGGTGAACACATGCGAAGCAAGCGTCTCGGCGTTGCGCCAATTGACATACGCGGCTTTGATTCCACGCAGCACTCTGTCGCTGGGTTCGCCAAGACTCTCGGCCACGTCCAACCAGAAGTCGGCTTGCGCCTGGTGCTGCGAAGAGAGCAGCCGCGCCCGGTTCGATCGCTCGCACACTCGGTCTGACGGCGGCGTCGCGGCGAACGACGCTGACGCACCAGTCGCCAGAAGTACACAGGCCACGCTACGAACAAGTTGTTTCATGGGGTCGCTCCGATCCTTGGTTGCATGCCGCGCAGGGGTCCAGGGCTCAGCCTGCAGGTCGCGGGTCATCTCCAGTTTATCCCTGGAATCTGAAGTGAACGTGAACTCCGATTGAGGGGGCTCATTGGGGGCTCCGGCCTGCTCCTAGGCTCCGTGCGGGCAGCTGAACGGTGAAACTGGAGCCGAACCCGAGGCGGCTCTGGACGGCGATCTTGCCGCCGTGGGCCGTGACGATCCGCTGTGCCAGAGCCAGCCCGAGACCCGCGCCGCCGTCGGCACGCGAGCGGGCCGGATCGACCTGGAAAAAGCGATCGAAAACGAACGGCAAGCTCGACTCCGGAATACCGATTCCGTCGTCGCTCACCACCAATTCGGCGCCGGCCTCGGCTGGGCGCAGCGTGACATCGACATGGCCTCCGCTTTTGTTGTAGCGAATGGCGTTGGCCAATAGATTCGTGACGACTTCAGCCAATTGAGTGGCGTCGCCTTGTACATGAAGCGCTTCGGTCGCGACACGCAATTGCACGCCGGCGGCGCTCGCAGCTGCACTCGCTTCGTCAACTGCTTCTCGAATCACGGCGTCGAGGTCGACTTCGTGACGGACAGGGTCCACCACGGTGGCATCGATGCGCGCAAAGGCCAGCATCTGTTCCACGATTCGCGTCATGCGCTGCGTGGATCGAAGGCAGGCTTCGAGTGCGTGACGATATTCTTCCGGCGTGCGCTCGCGTTTCAGGGCGAGTTCGATCTGCGAACGGATCACCGAAAGCGGTGTGCGCAGTTCGTGGGAGACATCGGCCGTGAATCGCGTCTGACGTTCGAAGGCCAGCTCGAGCCGTTCGAACGCTTCGTTCAGGGTCTGGCCGAGTCCGCGAAGCTCCACGGGCAGGCGCTCGCCATCGATGCGCTGCGAAAGATCCAGAGCCGAAATCCGCTGCGCGCTCTTGGACATCGTCTCGATCGGACGCAGCGTCCGGGTGGCGAACCACCAGCCTCCGCCGAGCGCCGCGAGGCACAGAACGAGCCCCACGCCGATCGTCAAGAAAAGCAAAGCGCGCAGCTCCGCCAGCTCAGGCTCCACGGAGCGGCCGACGCGCACATGCGTTCCGCGCGAGCCGGCGACCACGAACTCGTGGTAGAGCCCTCGGTTGAAAAGCCCTGGATTCAGCGCGCCAACCGGCCCTGGAGCAGATCCACCGGTCTTCACGGTCCCGCCCTTGGGGTCCGTGATTTCATACCAGCCGTCCTGCGTGACCAGCGCCAAGTACTCCTTGGCCAGATTGAGTTCCCAACCCGAGAAAAGGTCGAACTCCAGCGACGCCGCGAGCGCGCGAGCGTGTCCCTCGATCGCGGCGTCGGCTTGTGCAAAAACGGCGTGCCTGACGCGCAGGTTGAGCACCGCACCGAAAGCGACGAAACCGATCGCGATCAAGAGCCCGAACCAGCCGATGACCGTCCGACGCAGCGAGCTAGGCATCAATGATGTAGCCCTCGCCGCGGCGTGTGCGCAGGAAATCGTGGCCTAGTCGCTTGCGAATGCGCGACACGTAGACGTCGAGCACGTTCGACAGCGAATCCTCGTTCTCGTCGTACAAATGCTCGTAGATCATCGTGCGTGTGACGAGTTCGCCGCGGTGCATCGCCAGGTACTCGATCAACGCGTACTCCTTGGCGGAGAAGGGAACCGTGACGCCGCCCAGTTGGACGACGCGCGCGACAGTGTCGATGCGCACGTCACCGATGATCAGCTCCGGGCGCGCAACACTTGCGCCGCGGCGAATCAGGCTGCGCACTCGCGCCAAGAGCTCGTCCAGCGCAAACGGTTTGGTCAGGTAGTCGTCGGCGCCTAGGTCGAGCATGGCGACCTTGTCGCCGACCGCCCCACGCGCGGTGAGTACGAGCACCGGCGTCGTCTTCGTCTGACGCAGTTTCGCCAGGACGCCGCGGCCGTCGAGGCGGGGAAGCATCAAGTCGAGCACGATCACGTCGTAGTCCCAGCTCTGCGCCTTGTAGAGGCCGGTCACACCGTCGAGAGCCGCGTCGACGGCGTAGCCCTCTTCCGTCAATGCGCGCATGAGCGCATCGGCCAGATCGCTTTCGTCTTCGATGATGAGAACGCGCATGCAAGGTGGCTTGCCGGTGTGGAGCCAACGAAAGAATGCCACGTCAAACATGAAAAGGAGGTGAATCGGGCCCGGAACATCGCACAGGGCCGGAAGTTCGCGTGTTCGTCGCCGGCGATGCGCAGGTCACAGTGCGGCGCCGGCAGCCTGGCGCCGGCGTCCAGCGCATCCCTTCCGGGATCGGGTGCCCAAGACCGGCCTTGCTGCCGGATTGCGGCGGCTATCCACTGGGCATGCTGGAACTTTTTGCGCGTCACCCGGCAGCGGGAGTCGATGCAGCCTCTGATGCAACGGAAGACGCCTGAGTCGACCCATGCCCCGTCGCGACAGGCCGGTCGAGACTGCCCCCCCAGCCACTAACTCTCTCGACATGGCCTGATGGCTTGCAGGATACCGACGCCAAGGAAGGCGCGATCCGCCCGTCACGCCCGTGTCCTGCGCCGCTTTGGCCAATTCACTATCCTGCAAATCTGGATGTCAACGCCGCAGCACTCCCTCATCCCCGAGCTGACCCCATGATCTCGACGCGCTCACAACGGTACATCTTTCTCGCGGGCCTCTTTGCCGCCTCGCTCACGGCTTGCGGCGCGGTCGAAAAGGGCAACGCCGATTTTCAGAGCGACTTCGGAATGGAACAGCGCACGTTTCTGACCAGCGGGCAGAATCCTTACTTCGTGCTCGAGCCCGGATTTCAACTCGAGCTTGCGAGCGACGAAGGTCACTTGACGGTCAGCGTGCTCGACGAGACGCGCAAGATCGGAGACGTCATGACGCGCGTCGTCGAAGAGCGCGAGGAGGAAGGCGGCAAGCTCGTCGAAGTCTCGCGCAACTTCTTCGCGCTCTGCAAGCAGACGAACGACGTCTTTTACTTCGGCGAAGAGGTCGACGTGTACAAGGACGGGAAGATCACTGGACATCCCGGCGCGTGGATGGCCGGAGAAAGGGGCGCGCGCGCGGGGCTCGTGGCGCCGGGCTCGCCGAAAGTCGGCGCGAAGTACTACCAGGAGTTCGCGCCCGGTGTCGCCATGGACCGCGCACAGATCGTGGATGTCGCGGCAACGCTGCAGACGCCCGCGGGAGTGTTCAAGAACTGCCTGCGCACGCACGAAAGCACCGGACTCGACAAGAAAGAGAGCGAGTACAAGCTCTACGCGCCGGGCATCGGCCTGATCCAGGACGAAGATCTTCTGCTCGTCGCCTACCGCAGCCGCTGAGCGCGGGCGTCAGTCGAAGAACGGCAAGACGAGTTCAAACGCAATCAGCGCGATGATGATCCACTCGAGGATCTCCATGCGGATCTGCGTCGCATGATCGTGCACCTTGGAGTAGATGCTCTCGATCGTCTCCAGTTTGCGCAGGATGCCCGAGTTCCATTCGGCCAGCCGGAAACGCGCCGAAGTCGCGCGGTAGACGCGCGCCAGGTACTGGTCGCCGAGCAATTTCAAGGCGTTGTTGACGCGCTCGTGAAGGATCGCCGCATCGACCTGCAGCTGCGCCACGGCGCGCAATTCCGCGCGCGCGCTGCCGGGTAGTCGCAACCGGGTCCAACTGCGATTGGCGCTCATCAATTCATAGGAGCGGTCGAGCGCCCGATCGAGGCGTCCGTCGAGGAACCGCAGCTCGAGCAGTTGCAGGTTGGCGAATTCGAGCACGCTGAGCACGTCCTCGGGTTCTTCGTCGACGAGCAACGCCGCGTTCCAATCGATCCAGGCCTGATCCTTGCGTCCGAAGGCCACGCGCGAAGCGAGCGCATCGGCGATCTCCTGTTCAGAAAGCGCATCGGCCTCGGAGCGCAACAAGCGCGCGATGGACGGCCCTTCGATGGTCGCAAACTCGTCGAGCGTGAGTTCTTCCGGCAGGCGCGCGATGCGGAAGACCAGATAGCCCTCGCTGAAGGCATCGATGTTGGCGCGCGTCACCGCGGGCTTGATGACTTCGAGAAGATGCTGGAGACGCGCGCGCGAGTCGTCGCGGAACACGCAGCTTTCGACCAACTCGCACGACAGTCCGATCAGTTCCTCGAAGCTGCCGGAGAAGTCGATCTCGTAACCCACGGAAGCGCCGCCGAAGTCGTAGACGACGACGTCGGCCTCCGGGCGCGCACTGTACGGGCCGCATTTCAACGGCGCGATCGCCTGGGTCACGCGCAGCGGCGGCGGATCGAACTGAAAATAGGCCGGCGCGTGGCCCTTGTGCCTGATCGGTGCAAGCTCGGTCAGGTCCGTGATCGATTGCTTGGCGCGCGCCAGATCGATCGACAGACCGACGTCGTACGCGTGCACGACGTGCACCACGACTTTCTCGAAACGCAGCGTGGATTGCATCCCCATGGCAATGCAGATCGTAGCCTCCCCGCTGCGAAATTCAGTGCTGCAAGCTGTCGAGTACGCGCTTGAGCGTATCGGCGAAGCGCTCGGGAGCTTCGAGCTCTCGCCGCGAATCTTGATCAGCGCCGCGCGCGTGCGCGTCGTCACGAAGTCACGATGCTCCGGCGAAACTTGGGCCAGCACTTCACGACTTGCGACTTCCAAGTCTGCGGCCGCGCTCGCCGCCGGTGCGCCGATTTCGCCCAAAGCACTCGCCGCGTAGCCGTGCCAATCGTAGCCCGGCACCGTGAATTCCTCGGCCACACCGGCCAGCAACTTGGTCAGCGTCGAATCCTCGGCGTGCAGCCAGCGCGTCAACTCCGGCACGGCGGAGGCCCCGAGCTTTCGCAGCGCGTCGCCTGCTTGCTGACGCGCGTCGAAATCATCGGCGCGCATCTCGAAGACGAGCGCTCGCAGATCGGTCGGATCGACGCGCGCCTGACCCTGAGCTTTCCCGCAGGCCAGCAGCAAGACAGCGGACAGCAATCCGATTGCGTGAATGCGCAGTGAGTTGGCCATGGGAAGCATTTCCGAAGTCGTTGTCGGACTCCCAGCTTGCTTGCTGCAGGCCTTTCAGCCGATGAAACCCTATTGATGCCCTCGATCAGCCCCAGTGATCAATCGCCGAGCAGCGCCGCGATGGATCCGCTCGCACTGCGCTGCATGGCGCGCGCGAGTTCGGCGCTCGTGCAGGCCGTGTCGTCGGCCAGCCAGCTCCTGACCAGCGCAAATTGCGACTCTGCCACCTGTACAGCGATCATCGACAAAGGCAGCGGCGAATTTACTGGGCGCGACACTGTGCGCAACTTCAAGCGCTCCTCGATCCGCTCGGAGAGTTGGCGAGAGATGCGCAGCATCACGTCGCGACCCGCAGCCGACGTGAACAAGTGTCGCGCGAAGGTCTTGTTCTCATTGAAATGCCGCAACACAAGCTCGAGCGGCAGCACGTCCTGCGCTCCGCTCGCAACGTCGGCCATGACGTCCAGCATCCCGCCCATGGTCTCGACGATCATGTCGTCCTTGCCGCGGTAGTGATCGTAGAAGGTCGAGCGGCCGACCTTGGCGCCTTCGACGATGTCGCCGACCGCCACTTCGTCGTAGCGCCGCGCGTGCACGAGGTCGATCAGCGAATCGAGCAGCGCCTTGCGCGTCCTGTGCGAGCGCTGATCTTCGTCGCTCCGAGCTGCAATCATTTGTTTCTTGCCGGACACTTCGACTCCTTCGTCCGGGAATGGATTGGCGCTGCGAATATCGGCGCATTTCGCCGGCAGGGCCTGTCACGCTTCGCCTCAACCGTCACCCGACCCGCAGATCATACGAGAAAATCCATGACCCACGAGCCGACCGCCTTGCCCGCTTCCGCGCGCTTCTCAGGAGCGCTGATCTGTATTGGCGCTGTATTGTCCGTGCTCTTGATGATGCGCCATCCATCGATCCAGACTCACACGGTCGCCGACGCGATCGCGCAGATGCAGGAGAAGGCGGCGCTCAACGGTTTCGTCCACGGCGGGCTGCTGGTCGTCCTCACCGCGATCTTCGTCGGCTATCTCGGTTTCGCGGACCTGCTCGGCTGGCAGAAACTCGGCGTTCGCACCGGCGCCGTGTTCTACGGTTGCGGCGTCGGCTGCATGATCGGCGCGGCGTTGATCAACGGATTCATCGTCACTGCGTTTGCCTCAACTTATGCGGGCCAGCCCGAGGCGATTCTCGAGAGCCTCAAGCCGATTTTCGTGCTGTGTCATTCGACGAATCAGGCGCTCGCCCAGGCAGGGACGATCGCCATGTCGATCGGGATACTCGCCTGGTCAATCGAGTTGTCGAGCCGCGGGATGGCCGCGCGGGTCATCGGCGTGCTCGGCTGCTTGTGCGCAGCGCTGCCGATCGTGGGCTTGCTGAGCAGTCACTTGCGACTGAACGTGCACGGAATGGGGCTTGTGATCCTGGCGCAGGCGATCTGGAGTCTGTGCGTCGGCATCTGGATGATGCGACAGCAGGCGAAGGCGTTGAGTGCGAGTTGATCACGACTCGACAAGAGGTCGAGCGCGGCGCCGAATCAGGGATGCAACTCGACTTCGGCCGAAGGATGCTCGCCGTCGATCGTGACCCCTGTGGCCGCGCCAACGCGAGTCCACTGCCCCGGCAATTCCTGCGTGCGAGTTTCGAGCCAGACACGGTAGGAACCGAATGCAAGGCCGTTGAACCAGGCGTCGTGGGAACCATTCGCTTTGAACGAAACGCGCGCCCTTGACGCTGACCCAGCAGTCGATTCAGGACCGATGGCGATCGACCATTCACCAGCGGGAGGATCCTTGGGAACGACGGCGATGGCGTGCACGCTGCCGGGCTGACCAACGACGATGCGGACAAATGGCTCCGACGTATCGTGGAGTCGGCTTTGCATCGGACGATAGACGGTCGCGACTTCGATCAAGACCTCGCCGGCGGGAAGTCCGCTCACTGTCCAGCGCCCCTTCGCGGTCGGCTTGCCTACTTGCATGGATTCTGAGTTGACCCCCGCGCGAACCCGCGGACTGCCGCTCAGGGGTGAATCACCTTCGACGAGTGAACCATCCGGTGTGACCAACTCGATCTCGAGGCTGCGCGGCCTCTCCAGCACAACGGTGATTTCATGGGGAGGAATCGAAATTCCGTAGAGCATCTTCGGTGGAAAGTCGTCTGCGACGATCGTCAGCGTGAGCTGATCCGCGTAGAGATCCTCGAGCACGCAAGTCCCACTGGGATCCGCGCGCCAGGCGGTCGTCGACCCTCGCAGTGCATCGCTGAGGCGCACTTGAGCCGCAGGCAGCGGTCGCCGTTCTGGATCGAGCACATGAACGCGCAACGATTTCGGCTGGCGATTCATGACCAGTTCGATGCTGCGATGCTCGCCCCGGGCGAGCGGCGCGACGTCAACCTGCGACAATAGCGGCCCGTTGCCTGCCGTAAGTTCCGCGCGCAGAGCAATTCCAGGCTTCAATCCCGAGACACTCCAGCGGCCCCTTGCGATATCGGTCCCGTAGCTGGTGGTGCCCGCAGCCTCAACTGTCCGTGATGTGGCCCCGCCCGCTTGCATCACTCTCGACGAGTCGCCGTCGTCGATGAATATCGGTGGATCCCCCCGAACGATGAGAATCAGCCGATGAAGGTTGACGTTTTGACCCGCTGCAAGCGTGAACTCGAGCAGACAAGCACGAGTCAACGTCGCAGTCACGCGAGTCACATCGTGTGGCACGTCGACGGTCGTGTTCTCGTATCCGAGCGCAGCCGCCCTGATCTTCTCGTCGTCGCGGCCTATCGCAACCAGCAGATCTCCGTTCGCGTCACTGCGCGTCTTCGAGTTCACTTCCGAAGGCAAGAGCACACAAACCGCGCCCTCGACGGGTACTCCGTCACCGTCCTGAAAATGCAGGTTGACCGCGCGCGTTGCTTCGAGCGCCAAGTCGCCAAGATCCCACACCCCGCGCATCCCCGCCGGCCCAACGACGTGGTGCACTGTCTCGGCGGATCCATCGCGCCGAGCTAGCCGCAGAATTAGTTCCGTCGGCGGTGTTCGTCCGAGTGGCCTTCGATAGCGACCCGCTTCGTCGGCCGTCTCGCGAAACACTGAATGCGAATACCCGCGCCCGCTCGCACGAACGGTCTCAATGTTCACGGTCCCAAAGGCAACAGCCTGGCCCGCTGCATCGACGACGCGCAGCCTGAGTTCGACACCCAGGCTGAGGCGCAGTTCGAGATCGGGACGCAAGGCAGGAACCTCGAGCGTGGTGGTCTCCCAATCCGACTCGCCCTCCTTGGCCTTCTCGAGCACAAAGGCGCCAGCCCAGGAAATCTCGCCCGCCGCATCGGCCGCCAGGCCGCGGATCGCGAAGGCACCCTTCGCGTCGCTGATCGCGAATTGGCTGTGGTGCGCCATCAACGCGGGTCGCAGCCATTCAAGAACGCTCTTGGGAATCGAAGCCATGCCCTTGGACGGCTTCGTGGTCTCGAATTGGATTTCGATCGGTTCTGTCGGCAGCGCGCCATCGACGAGCACCCAGCCGCCGAGGATCGCGCCGTCCGCAAGCGTCACATTGTGTCGGCCGGCTTCGAGTTCGATCGCCGCGCAGGCTACGGCCCAGCCCGGTGCAAACACGGCGACTTGTGCGCTGCCCTTGGCGGCCGCGAAGACCGCGAGACCCTGTTCGTCGGTCACACCGCTCGCGAGCAGCGTATCAGCGCGAAAAACCGCGAGGCGCGCCGCGGCGACCGGCGCGCCGTCGCTGGAGATCACGAGCAACTCGAGGCTCTTGTTCGCGAGCGGCGCGGGCTGTGCCTCAGGCTCGCTGCGCGAATCGACGGCGGCCAAAGGGATCTGCGCCACTTCCTTCCTCATCCGTTCCAGGGCCTGGGCGTCCATGGCTTCGGCTCGCGCAACGCTTGATTGCATCTCTGCCAACCGCACGCGCTCGGCGCGCAGGAATACGAACGCGATCAGCGTTGCAATCGCGATGACGAGCGCGAGCGCTGCGAGAACGGAGCGGGACATGGCTTGCGCATCCTACGCTTGCACGGGTCTTGGTGGACGCAGACCGGCGAGTGCTCGCGCGCTGCGACGCCGGAAGCGCTGCACGGAGCGTATCTTCCATCGCGAGCCCTGTTCTCAGGTACGCTGCACTCCCGTGAATGCCGCTCGCCTTTCGGTTCTTTCGACCGTCGTCGCCGTTCTGGCGTTGTTGCGCCTCCTATGGACACACAGCCTGCTTGGCGAAGGCCCGATTTCGATCGGCCTGCAGGTCGCGGCTGTCCTGTTCATGATCTGGGCGCGTTTGACCTTCGGCATGCGCAGCTTCCATGCGGCCGCAAACACGACCGAGGGCGAATTGGTCACGAAAGGTCCCTACGCGATTGTGCGCAATCCGATCTACGCCGCGGTGATCTGGTTCACGTGGACCGGTGTTGCGGTGCATTTCTCGATCGTGAATGCGCTGCTCGGACTCGTCGTGGCCGGCGGAATGCTCGCGCGCATTTTCTTGGAGGAACGCTTTCTGCGCGAGCGCTATCGCGAGTACGGCGAGTACTCCAAACGTGTCAAGCGTCTCGTGCCGTTCGTCTTCTGAGCGCCGCAAGTCGCCGGCGCGCCGTGTCAGAGCCAGCGCTCGAACACGGGATCGCGCAACGGAACCCAGATGCGGCCCTCGCGCCTGTCGCGGGCGCTGCGCGGCGTGCGCGCGAGACGCGCAAAGTCGCGCGCGAATCGTTGCATGCTGGCAGCGGACACCGCGGCGTCGAAGGCGTCTTCGGACGATGAGGCGCGGTCAAGAATCGCGCGCGACTCCTTGGCGTGGCGAGCCTGCAGATACATGGAGCGCGCGATGGCGCTCGACTTGTCGACGGCGCCGGTCAAGTAGCGCGGGTAAATCTCCACCACCATCGGCAACCGCGCGCGGTCGAAGGGCCAGATCGCGAAGCCCGCGTCCTGCAGTCGCGCGAGAAACGGCATGCCGCGCAGCGAACCGGTGCCGACCGTGCCCGCTCCGCCGATCTGGAAAATCGATTTGGGAGCGATGCCCGCGACCGGGGGACGCTCGCTCTCCGTCGCGCGCCAGGGGCTACGGTTTTCAGGGGAGATCGGACGTGGAATGAAGGGCTTGCCCCAGAACGGTTGCGGGCAAGCGCTGAGCCAGCGTTCGCCTTGCGCTGCGACGAGCTCCCAGAGCTCGCGCCCGTTGGCCACGCCTTGCGCGTCGAGAAACCAGTTCGGGAATGAGAAGGAAAAGTCGAGGCCGACCACGAGGCTCGGATCGCGGTGCGCGCGTTCGATCAGTTCTTTGACAAGTCCCGCGCGCGTGAAGCCGCATTCGAGCCGCTCGAGTTTTCGCTCGCGCGATTCCGCAAGCCACATCCGCGAGCGCACGGTCGACATCGAACCCGACCAGTCCACGGCGATGCAGCTTCGCGGAGCGAGCCATCGCGATCGTCGAGTTGCGGGCGCGAGGGTCGAAGGCATGCAGCAGATGTTACGCGAGGAAGCGCAGGCCACGCGCGGCCGTGGGCGGATTGGCGGGTGCCGTTCCTGGCACGAGCGCCTGGCCCTCTGCAACGTCACTCTGCGGCGGGTGCTATTCTCTGTGCAGCGTGGACGAACCTGACCAAAACGCGCAAGCCGCTTCGAAGCTGCGCACATCCCGCCCGCGAGGTCTGCGCAGAGTTGCCGCGCTCGCCGTCGGCACGCTGATTTCGATCGTCGTCGTCGAAGGCGGATTTCGTGCCGTGCGGGCGATTCGGGGAACGTCCTACGACGGCGAGCAGTCGGCTCAACGGGTGAGCGACTTCGTTGCGCGCCTCGCGGGCCTGAGCTTTGTGCCGCAGGATTCCGCCCAGGAGCCTTCCGAAAGCTCGATTTCGCTGCATCCCTACGAAGGCTATCAGGCCCCGAGGATGTGGAGGCGCCTCGACAATTCCCAGGCGTACTTCAACGGTCGGGCCGGCCGAAAGAACTTCGATATTTTATTGATGGGTGGTTCGGTCGCTGCGGGCTTCGGAAATTGGACCGCGAAGACACTCGCGCCGCTGCTCGAAGCCGATCCGCGGCTCGCTGGTCGCACGGTCGTGGTCCACAATCGCGCCTGTCCGGGACACAAGCAGCCGCAGCTTGCCACGGACCTCGAATGGGCCTTCAGCCTGGGCCTCGAACCGGACGCCGTGCTGTTGATCGATGGCTTCAATGAACTCGCCGTCGCTGCCAACAATGCCGAATGCGGCGTGCATCCGCTTTTTCCAGCGTGGTTGCAAATGCAGACGGCCTTGACGACTCCGCTCAATGATCCCGCCCAACTCGAAGTCGTCGCGGATATTTTCGCGCTGCGTCGTTCTGCCGAACAGCTTGCCGAGCGTGCACGGCGCTGGAACCTGATGTACAGCGCCGTGCTCGGCAGTTTCGTCGAGCGCGAATTCGAATGTATTAGCGCACGCTCGAGCCTCTTGCTGGTGCAGTTCGAAAAGCTCTCGGCGCAGCAGGCCGCGGAGCGTCCTCTGTTCATTCGAGGCCCGTCGTTCGTCAATGATCCGGCAAATATCCAACGATTGTCGCTGCGAGCATGGATGGAGGGCTCGCGCAGCATGCAGGCTTCGTGTCGCGCAAGAAAGGTCCAGTTCATCCATGTGCTGCAGCCCGCCGCGCGGGACATAGGGTCGAAGCCGCTGACCGAGAGCGAGGAAAGGCTCTCGCTGGAGCCTGCGCTATGGAAGACAGTCATCGAAAACGGCTATCCACTTCTGCGCGAGGCCGGCGCCAAGCTCGCGCTTGAAGGCATCAACTTCCACGACGCCTCGCGTGTCTTCGCTGAACACCCGGAAGAGATTTACCTCGACACCTGCCACTTCGAAGGCGTTGGCAGCACGATCCTGGCGGCGTTCGTCGCGCGCGCGATGTTGGAGAGTTGGCCGAAGGAATAGTGCGAGGGAAGCTCACGAATCAGCTGGAGGCGTGATCTCGCATTTCACGCTGTGACTCGACGGGTGTTCGCCGGCATGACAGTACCAGCGCGAAAACAGCCCACGTATTACCCGTCGCCTAGAGCCTTCAACCGTTCGCTCGCGTGGGAGCGCACGGCCCTGTCATCGGTCGTATGGATCGAATGTGGGCGAGAGGCGAGTTCGAGCGCCTTGCGGTAAAGCAGGATCGCGCCGGACTTGTCGCCGCTCTTTTCCGTTCCCTCGGCGAAACGGTCGAGCGCCTTGGAAGAGTCCGGCGAGAATTCCATGTTGAGCCGCAGGACCGCCAGCGCCGCGGCGAATTCCTTGCGTTCGAGCAGCGCGCTGCCGTGAGCGTCCAGGCGTTCTGGTTCGACCACGGGATCCTCGGAATTCGCTTCGCGCAGCCGCCGGTATCCGGCAAGCGCGGCATCGATGCGTCCGGCTGCAAGCTGTTCGTCGAGCAGCTGCTGATCGTCGCTCAACTTCGGCAACACGGTCGAATCGAGATATCTCACCGCGCGCAGACCCTGCGGGCCGAACACGTACTGCACGTCTTCGTCGCGGCGCACGAAACTGTTCGCCGATTCCGGGATGAGTTCGAACGGCGGGCGCAGCGTCGGCCGGCCTTCGAGGCCCGCGCCATGGACCGTCAGCGTGAGCGCCGAGCCTTGATCGAGTCCGTAGCGTCCGGCGAACTTGACCAGTTCTTCCGGCGCAAGCTTCGCAACCTTGACCGGCACGGCTTCCATGTCTTCCCACGCATAGGCCGCGCCGACCGAGCGCCAGATTTCCTGCATCAACTCGAGGCCCGAATCGGAGTTGGTCATCACCGCCATTCCGTGGCCCTTCGTCTTGTGCACGTACATGAAAGACCTGAACCCCTGGTCAGCGCCACTGTGCGTGAAGTAGGGACCCTCGAGCACGAATCCAAGCGCGTAGTGCTCCTTTCGCACGGTCAGCATGTCCTCGACGCTCGCTTGCGTCAGCGGGCCGTGCTCGCCACGCAGAATGGCCTGCAGGCCGATCGCGAAGCGCGCGATGTCCGACGCGGTCGTCCAAAGCCCAGCGGCCGCTGCCTCGGGATAGACGTTGCGCTTGCCAGGCACCACGGATCCGTCGCTGCGATATCCCGCGGCGGCCTCTCGGATTCGCGAGCCAGGCAGCGGTTGTTCGTACGTGCTGCTGGTCATGCCGAACGGCTGGAGCACGAGTTCGCTCATGAGTTCGTCGAACGGCTTGCCCGTCACATCGGTCATCGCAAGCTGTGCCACCGTGTAGCCACCGCCGGAGTAGCGCCAGCGAGTGCCCGGATCGATGTCCACGCGCACCGCCGCCGTGTTTGCAGGAGGCGTGCCGTCGAGGACCTGCACTACGCTCGGCACTGGCGTGCCCGCCTCATAGCCCGGAAATCCATGCACGGTCAGTCCCGCTGTATGCGAGAGCAGGCCCTCGAGCGTTACTGGTGCCTTCGCGGTGTGTTCGTTCGTGATGATCTTCCACGTCTTGAGCGCGGAATTGATGTCGATGCCGAGCGCGAGCTGGCCGCGCTCGACGAGCGCCAGCGCGCCCGCCGCCGCGACCGGCTTGCTGATCGAGCCGGCTTGGAAGAGAGTTTGCGGCGTTACGGGCTGCTGCAATTCGACGTCGGCAATTCCGTAGCCTTTGGCCCACAGGATTTTCCCGTCGCGGAAAACGGCGATGCTGACGCCGGGAACGTGATGCTCTCGCATGCGATCGGCGATCGACCAGGTCGCGTCACCTTCGACGAGCACCCAGGGACGCAGACCGTTCTCGACCGCTTCGATTTTTGAGCCGGGCTCGGCGCGCGGCGTGGCGCACGCGCTGGCCAACGCCAAGACCGCAACGTAGGCAGAGGTTCGCGGCGTCGTGCGTGCGAGAAAAGTCATAGGCTGGAAAAATCCGGTGGGCAGGGCACCGAGCGTCTGAGCGGATGCTTCACGATAGCGTTCGCGGCGCAGTGCTGCGAAGGACTCACCACGCGTCGCCCAGACGAATCTCGGCGCTCCGGGCCGCTCGCCCTGTTGGAATCAGGAACTTCCGCCCTTCCTCCCCCAGCGCGGCCGCAGAGGAATAGGATCAGGCGGTCTCTGTCCCCCTGACCGCCCACGGACGATGCCCATGTTTCTCCCCCACCTCGCCCTGCTCCTCGCCCTCGCCCCGCAGACTGTGGAAGTGCGAGAGGCGCCGCACCAGCTCGTCACGCTCGAAGCCGCCGCGTTGCGCGCGCGGCCGACGTTGATCGGCGAGCTTGGCATCGATCACGCGTCACGCCTGAGCGACGGCGGTGTCGAGTTCGCGGCTTCCGAGGACGAGCGCGCGACTCTGCGGCGCCTCGGTGTTCCGTACCGCGTCGTCATCGCCGATCTCGAATCGTTCTACGCCTCGCGTCTGAGCGCCGGCCCCGACGGCTCGGGCCCCTTCGGCACGTGGCTCACTCCGCCTTTCGCGAGCGGCGCGATGGGCGGCTACTACACGTTCACGCAACTCGAGAGCGTGATGGATCAGATCGCGGCGCAGTATCCCGCGATCGTGGCGCCCAAGGCCAGCATCGGCACAACGAGCGAAGGCCGGCAACTTTGGATGTTCAAGATCTCGGACAATCCGCTGGTCGACGAAAGCGAGCCCGAGGCGCGTTTCGACGCGATGCACCACGCGCGCGAGCCCGAGAGCATGCAGATGACACTGTGGATGGCGCTCTGGCTGTGCGAGCAATACGGCACCGATCCGCTGGCGACCTACCTCGTCAACGAGCGCGAGATCTACTTCCTGCCCTGCGTCAATCCCGACGGTTACTCCTACAACCAGTCGACGAACCCGGCGGGCGGCGGAATGTGGCGCAAGAACCGACGCGTGAACGCCGGCGGCTCGTTCGGAGTCGATCCCAATCGCAACTGGCCGGAGAAGTGGGGATTCGACAACAGCGGTTCGAGCCCGACCGCCACTTCGGACACCTACCGCGGCACGGCGCCCGCCAGCGAGCCCGAGATCGCCGCGATGGTCGCGTTCTGCAATCTGCGCAACTTCAGCGTGGCGATGACTGCGCACACCTATTCGAATCTGTGGCTGTATCCGTACGGCTACGCGCAGACCTATCCGGCGAACGACGCGCAGTACGTCGAGGTCGCGACTCTCGCCACCGAGGTCAATCACTATCAGGTCGGCCCGCCGGCGTTCATCCTCTATACGTGCAACGGCGTCACGCTCGATTGGGATCACAACGTCCGCAATACGATGTCGTTCTCGGCGGAGATCGGTTCGAGCACCGACGGTTTCTGGCCGCCGACGAACCGCATCATTCCGCTGGCTCAGGAGAATCTGCTCGGCTTCCAGCGCACGGCTCTCGCTGCCGGAGCCTATGTTCGTCCGCTGTCGATCGCACGCACTGAAGTCGGCGACGGCGACGGTTTCTTCGAGCCCGGCGAGAGCGTCGAATGGCGCGTGGTCGCGCGCAATTCCGGCAGGATGGCGACCAACGGTTCGGTCAACGTCGGCATCGCGACTTCGAGCCCCGATGTGCAGATCGTCAACGGCTCCGTGGCCCTCGGCGCGGTAGGGTCGTTCGCGCAGCTCGATCACGCGGCCAATCCGCTGCGGCTTTTGATCCTGCCCGGCGCGCAAGGCGGTTCGTTGCTCAACGTCAGCGTGACACTCTCGGCCGAGGGCTACACGCAGACGATCGATTCGAGCCTGCAACTCGGCGAGCCGATTCCGTTCCTGCGCGACACGGCGGAAACGGACCTGGGCTGGACCAAGGGCATTGCGGGCGACACGGCGACGTCGGGCCTTTGGGTGCGCGGCGATCCGCTCGGAACGCTCAATGGGGCTCAACAGTGCAATCCCGAAGACGACGCGACGCCGCTGCCGGGCATCAACGCCTTCGTCACAGGCAACGGCGGCGGAGCGGCGGGCAACGACGATGTCGACGGCGGAGCGACGACGCTTCTGTCGCCAATTTTCGATCTGTCGGGAGTCGCTGCGGCGACTGTTTCCTATCAACGCTGGTTTGCGGACTTCACGACGCTTGACGACACCTTCGCCGTTTCCATCTCGAACAATGCCGGCGCGAATTGGACGCCGCTCGAGAACGTCACGGCGACGGCGAACACATGGACCACCGCCTCGTTCCGCGTCAGTGATTTCCTGCCGCACTCCGATCGCATGCGCTTGCGCTTTGTCGGCAGCGACACGGGCGCGGGCTCGCTCGTCGAGGCGGCGATCGACGAATTGAAAGTCGAGATCTACGACAGCGCGCCGCGGCTCAATATCTATGGTGCGGTTGCACAGGGCGGCAGCGTGCGCTTCAACGTCACGGGTCCGGCGGGCGCGCCGATCCAGGTCCTCGTCAGTTCGCAGATTCCGCCCTTGACGGGGCCGTCGTTCAGCACGCTGGGCTGGAACGGGCAACGGATCAGCGGAGTCGTGCCCGCTTCGCGACTCGCACAACTGAGCGTTCCGATTCCCAGCGGCCCGCAGTGGTCCGGCAAGACGTTCTACTTCCGCGCAATCGTCGGCAGCGGGGCCGGCGCGCAGATTTCGAACTGGGCGAAGCTGGTGATTCCGTAGCAACAGCGCGAAAGCGGCGGAGTCGAGGCTGGCTCGGTACCTACCAGTCCAACGCGTCGAGTTCCTTCCACGGCACGAACTCGATTCCAGCGACCCGTTTGCGCTCGTCTCCAGCGTACACGACTCGGCGCTCGAGTCCGCGCGCGGGTAGCGCTCCAAAGCTGAGGCTCGCGAGCAACGCATCGAAGGGTTGTTGTGCCGCGGGCGGGGTCGTGCGGCTGGCCTTGATCTCCAACCCGATCGGATCGAGCCCGCGCTCGACGACGAGATCGACTTCGACTCCGCGGGCTTCGCGGTAAAAGGCGAGATCCATCGGCAGACCCCGATTCCAACGCCACTTGAGAACCTCTGTGACGGCCCAGGTTTCGAAGAGTGCTCCGCGAAGAGGGTGATAGAGCAAGTCATCGGCCTTGCGAATGCCGAGCAGATAGCAGGCGAGCCCCACATCGTGGAAGTAGAGTTTGGGATTCTTCGTCAGCCGCTTGGTGACGTTGCGATGCAGTGGCTGGAGCCTGAAGGCGATGTAGCTCGCCTCGAGCACCGAGAGCCATTTCCTCGCGGTCGAATGACCGATGCCGCAGTCCGCTCCGAGCGCCGAAAGGTTGAGTATCTGCCCGCTGCGGCCGGCACACATGCGCAGGAAGGTCTGAAATGTCGAGAGGTCGCTCACGCCGAGGATGCTGCGCACGTCGCGCTCGACATAGGTGGTCACATAATCGGGGAACCACACGTCCTCACGCATGTCGCCGGTGTGAAGCCGTGGGTAGCCTCCACGCAAGATCAACTCGTGAACATCACGGGGCTCGGCGGCTTTGCGCAACTCCTCGAGACCCAAAGGGAGCAATCGCAAGCTCGAGGTGCGACCGGCCAGCGACTGCGTGACCTTCTCGAGGAGCGCGAAGTCCTGGGACCCCGTCAGGATCCACTGGCCATTCCGCCGCGCTTCATCCACCTGTACCTGCAAGTACGAGAAGATCTCTGGCGCACGCTGAATCTCATCCAGGATGGCGCCGTCGGGATACCTGGCCAGGAACTCGACAGGATCCAGAAGCGCATCACGGAGCGTGTCCGGTCTTTCGAGCGAGACGTAGGGCTTGTCAGGGAAGGCGCTCCGGCAGAGTGTCGTCTTGCCGCTTTGCCGAGGCCCCGTGACGGTGACGACCGGATAGGAGCGGCAGCGCTCGACAAGGATGGAAGCAAGAGCTCTGGGGATCACGTTGGGGCCTAGTGTGCAATTTGACGTTCCGATCGTCAAATTGCACACTACGACACAAGTATATGTCTTTTGCTTGGTTACGGTCGTGCCTGAGATGGTCCAGCCTGCGGCCAGCCCCGTCCAGCGCCCTCGGAGGACTTGTCTGCGCCGGTCCGGCGGGGTGAACGATTCACTGGGGAGGGCGAGGCCGGCAGCC
>JANMRV010000049.1:0-4031 GCA_031388685.1 Planctomycetota bacterium | reverse complement strand
CGCCCATGCCGCCGGCGCCTGGGACGATGTAACCGCGCTCATTGAGGCCGCGCTCCTCGTTCCAGCGCAGACCCGGCAAGGTGTCGAGCACGTCCTGCGACGAAAGTCCGCGGTCGAGTCGCGCCGTGTAGACCACCAGGTTCTCGATTCCGCCGAGCACCGCGCGCAGATACTCGGGCGTGGCGATCATCGGCATGGCGACGATGCGCGCGGGCCGGCCGTGCCTCTCGAGATAGTGCTTCACCGCGCGAATGGTGGTCGAACCCGTTGCGCCCATCGGATCGGGCAAGAGCAGGATCGCGCCTTCGACGTTGCCGCCGATCTTGCTGCCCGTCAGATCGACTCCAGTGACACGGCCGGCGGCATCGCTGACACGCGCCATGGTCAGGTGATCGAGGCGCACGTTGTCCGGCGGCAGTACGCTGGTCAGCATTTCGAAGCAGGTCTGCGAGGGCACGATGCCCGCGCGGATCACGTCGACGATCACGACCCGCGTCCTGGGATCGAGCACGGTCCCGCGATAGACGCCTTCGTGCGGATGGAACTCGGCCATGCGCGTCGGCACTTCGGCGCGCACGCTGGGGAGTTCGCGACCCGCGACGTTGACGAGCATCGCCTGATAGACCTGGCGCAGGATCCCGACCATCTCGGGATGGCGGACTTCCGGACTGGAGAGCCGCGCGAGCGCCGTCAGCAGGAAACGATTGTCGAGCAGGTGCACTTGCGCACCGTAACGGTGCTCGCGTTCCCACGCGCCACTCGCGCCGGAACCGCGTGAGCGATGCATCGGCTGGAGTACGGAATCGTTGCGCGGCTCGCTGCTCATCCGTGTCTGCCTCGAGAGACGAGTGTCCGCTCTGCACGCACTTCGCGCCAGGGCGGAAATCTCACGCGCCTCCGCAGGCCTTGTGGGCCGCGAGCAGGGCGTCGACGAGCAGCGGCACATCGCTCACCGGCGTGGAACACAGCGCAATGCGCACGGCGCCGGCGATCGGAACCACGTACACGCCATTCTCGCGCATGTGCTTGGCGACAGCCTGCGGATCCTTGGCGAATACCGTGACGAAGAAGCCGCCTTCGTAGCGCGGGTACTTCAAGTCGGCGGCGTGCGCGGCGACGTTGAAAGCGTGCACGCGCGCGCCGAGCAGCTGCACCAGACGCTTGCGCTCTTCGTTCACGCGCGCCGATGCCTCCGCGGAGTTCATCAATTCGGCGATCGCGAGCATGCCCAGGTGGTTGCAGTTCGACCACGTTCCGCGGCAGGAGAACGACAGCGCACTCTGGATCCGCGTGCGTTCTGCAGCGTCCGCGTGCGACGCGACCAGCGCGCCGATGCGCGCTCCGTACTGCGCAAAGCCCTTCGACGCGGTCCAAGCGCACAAGAGCAGGACCTGATCGCCCAAACCCTCGACATGTTCGAGCCACTCTTGCGAGCGCGCGCCGCCGAAGTGCGCGTAGGCGAAATCGACCAACAAACTGACCGGCGCCTTCGTCGCGGCCTGACGCAGGGCTGCGCACACACCCTGCCATTCGCGGCCGTCGAGCGAATAACCGGTCGGGTTGTGGCACGGCGTGTTGAGGATCACCAGCGCGCGCTTCTGGCTCTCGACCTGGCGCTCGAGCCCCGCGGAAAAACTTCGAAGGTCGAAGCGGCCGTCCGCACCGAACATCTCGAAAGTCTCGACGCGCCGGCGCGTCTGCTCGGCGATCGTCTTGTACGGGCCCCAGTAGAACTTCGTGGTGAGCAGCGCTTCGCCGGGCTCCAGGAAATTGACGATCGCGTGGTGCAGAGCGCCGGTCCCGCCGGGGGTCGCGACGGCGACGGAACGCTGCGCCAGCTGGCCGCGGCCGTACAGATCGCGGATCACGGCTTCGAGGAAACGCGGCTCGCCGGCGATCGGCGCGTAACTCGCTCCGTCCACAGGTCGCACGCGAGCGAGCGCTTCACCGACGCTGGGCAGGATGGCGAGCACTCCGTCGTCCTCCACCAACGCGCCGAGCGTCGCATTGATGATGCGTTCGCCTGCCCGGGCGCGGCGCGTGGCTTCGGCGTTCAGCGCAAAAATCGGATCGTCGCCGGGACGCTCGCGGGCGTCCGGAATCAAAAAGCTCGACAAGGCGGCAAGTGTGGTCGCGGTCACGGGGGCTGCGCCAAGTCCGCGCGCCGAATGAGCGCGGGTCCAGGGCGCAAACAGGATACCCGATCAGGATACTGCCCCTCATGGCTGTGCCTTACATCCCGGGAAAAACCCTCCACTCGAGTAGCTGCGACACCTCCCATTGCTCCTTCTGGACTCCGAGCAGCATCGCCGGCGTGGTCCCTGGCTCGCGATTGGTCCTTCCGCGCACGTAGTTGCGGTAGCAGGTCCAGATGGCGAGCTGTCCGGCGAGCCAGCGCCGCTTCTTGGCCGCGGCCCAGGTCTCTCGTACCAGGCGCGAGACGTTGTCGCGCACGCGAGCCAGAGTGTGATTGATTGGCCAGAGTGGATTGCTCGTGTCTCGCCGGCGCTTCGCGGACGTGCGCTCGTGGCGGCAGCGCTCGCCGAAGAGCTCCTGCAGTAGCGTCGCGTAGGTTTGCTTCTCATCGGTGAGCACCCACAGCGGCCGATCCTTGGGACTGAAGTCGCGCAGGCGTTCGAAAGCCGCCTTGACCACTTCCCGTGACTCGCTCTTGCGCTGGCCCTCGCCGCCAGATTGGATCTCGCAGTCGCCTTCCCGCTCGAGCCGGCGGGCGAGCCGACGTCGTTGTGCATCCCCGCTTTTTCCGCGCGCCGGCAACGTGCCGACGCGCGCGTCGATCACGAACCCACTCTCGCGCTCGATCAGGATCGGCACTGTGACCGGCTTCTGCGTGCGGTGATGCTCATAGGTCTCCAGCTCGTCGAACGAAAAGACTTTTCCCAGCCCACCGCGGGCCACGACTTCAGCGAGCCTGACGCCATGAAAGGCCTCGCAGTGCACGCTGATGCGGCGGAAGTGGCGTTCCTCGGTGCCGCGCGAGCAGGCGTGGATGCGGGCGGATTGGCGGTGTGTGACCTTGGAAACGCGGTCGTGGTAGAGGGGCTTGAGCAGCTCGGGGCGCTTGAGCCGGTAGTTGACGCGAAACGTTTGCTCGGAAAAACCGCGCGAGCAGGCCAGGCACCTGAAGCGCGGGACGATTTTCCGATCGCAACGACGCTGGAAAGCTCCGCGTTGGTGATACGTGTAGGCCGAGCCGCGGCGGGACGGACAGTCGGCGTTCGGGCAAAAAGTGGGCTGGAAGGACAAGCTCAGTGGCTCCTTGAGAAAAGGCGACCACTGACGACCGAGGCAGGTCACCGCGGATGGCGAAAAAATCGGATTTTCGGCACAGCGATGAGGGGCAGTATCGTTTAGCGCTTGAACGTCGTGACGGCGCTGAAGGCTTCCTGCTCGCGCGGGCTGAATTTGCGGCCGGCCCCAGGATTCGCGTCGCTGGTGCGAATACCGACCAGGGCCAGGTACCGGTCGAAGTAGATGATCGAGTCCAATCCGGGCCAGGCGAGATAGCGCGCGTGGCCGGCCGCCCAGGCCAGTTCCGGGTCGAGCGGATCGCTGCCCAGCCCTTCGATCGCGAGAGCGTAGGCCTGATTCATGCGCTCGGACTTCTTCAGGTGCGAAATCTCAGCACGGGGTTTCTCGCCTTGGATGGTGTCGGGCACCAACTCCAGGACCCGGACTCGGATGTCCGCGGCCGTCGTCAGCGCGCGTTCTCGCCACTGACGCAGGGGCGCGAGCTTGGGTTCGATGCGCGCGGAGGAAAGCAGGTTCTGCATGCGCTGTTCGAGATCGCGACAAGGCGCGAGTACCGCGAGCAGTTCCTTCGCTCGCAGCTCCTCTTCGCGAATGCGCGAGCTCTCCAACAATTTCTTCGCGAGCACGACGGATGGCTCGCTGACCTCTCGATCCGCGGCTGAAGGAGTCAGCGCTTCGAGATCGGAGCGCAGCGCGCGCAGTTCCGCGGCCGCGAGGTCCGCGCGCGCGGCGATGTGCCCGAGCTCCGCCGTCGTCAG
>JANMRV010000045.1:0-7132 GCA_031388685.1 Planctomycetota bacterium | reverse complement strand
CCAGCGGGCGCGAGCGACTTCCGGGATCTCGAAAGTCTGTCCTACGAGCGGAAACTCCAGGCTGCAGACTCGGATTCGAGCGAACGGATCAAGATGATCGACCCGAGCTTTGGCTCGGGCCCGCCGGAGGAGAAAGCGCCGGGCGTCCGCTACGCTTCACCGGCCCAGGACGCTCCGGCGCAACCGAATCGCCAAGTGGTCTACTCCGCCGGCCTGCGTGTGGTCGTCGTCTCCGCGACGGAGGCGGCACGCTCGATCCAGTCCTTTTCTGAACAGGCCGGCGGCTATCTGCAGGAGAGCGACTCGGGTTCGATCACGATCCGCGTGCCCGCGGACAAGTTCGAAAAGACGCTCGAGCGCATCGCCTCACTCGGCGAAGTCGTCGATCGCTCGGTCAAGGCCTCGGATGTGACCGAGGAAATGCTCGATCTGAACATCCGGCTCGACAACGCGCGCAAGACGCGCGACCGCCTGCTGGAGCATCTTGCGAAGAGCGACAAGGTCGAGGACACGATCAAGATCGAGGCCGAACTCTCGCGCGTCAGCGGCGAGATCGAACGCATGGAAGGCAAGCTGCGTTACATGCAGTCGCAGATCTCGATGAGCACGATCCGCGTCGATCTGAACGTGCTCGCTGCGCGCACGCCGGGTTCGGCCGCCAACCTCGGCCTGCCCTTCGAATGGATCGAACGCCTCGGCGACGGTCTTGTCGCGGGCAACGTCAAGAACATGCCGCGCAAGCCGAGCTTCTTTTCGGTCGGGCCGAAATTCGATCCGCCCAAGGATTTCATCCGCTACTTCTCGAAAGACACGCTGGTCGAAGCGATGAGCGCGGACGGCCTGCGGCTCAAGCTTCAAAAGCAGCTGAACTACGACAAGGGCGCGCTCGCGTTCTGGAGCAAACTGGCCCGCAAATCGCTCGTGGAATCGCGCGCGCTCGCCGTGGGCTCCGAGCGCGATCTTGGCGAGGACCGCGCCTTGATCACGGGCACGCGCGAAGTCGCAGGCGTTCAGTTCGGCTATCTGCTCGTGCTCACGCGCACCAAGGACCACGTCTACAGCTTCGAAGCGTGGGGGCCCAAGCCGGTCTTCGATGCGCAATTCGAAGCGCTCGTCACCAGCGCGAAGTCGCTGCGGCGCTGAAGCTCAGCCCCCGGAAGGCGTTTTCCTGCGCCGCAAGGCGACCAGGTAGACGACCGGGATCACGACCAGCGTGAACGCCGTCGAAGCCAACACGCCGAAGATCAGACTCCACGCAAGTCCCGAGAAGATCGGGTCCAGCGTGATCGGCCAGGCGCCGAGCATCGCTGCAAATGCAGTCAAGACGATCGGCCGCAATCGTTTCGCGCCGCTGTCCAGCACCGCTTCGCGCGGATCCGCGCCCTCGGCGAGCCGCGCCTGGATGAAGTCGATCAGGATGATCGAGTTGCGCACGACGATTCCGGCAAGCGCGATCATTCCGATCATGCCCGTGGCCGTGAACCAGACCGGGCTCGAGAAACCGCCCACTTGCTGGCCCACCAGCAGGTTGAGCAGATAGAAACCGGGCAGGATCGCGATCGCGCCCAGCGGAATCGCAAGCATGACGAGCAGCGGCAGCGTGAACGAACGCGTCTGGATCACGAGCAGCACGTAGATGCCGCAAAGCGCTCCCGCGAAAGCGAGCCCAAGATCGCGGAAAACGTCCAGTGTGATTTGCCACTCGCCCTCGCCACCCCATGCAGCGCGGATCTCTTTTTGCAGTGGCTTCTGCTCCAGACTCGACTGCATCGCGAGCACGGCTTCGACCGGTGGACGGCCGGCGACTTCGGCCAGCACGAAGACGACGCGCTCGAGGTCCTTGTGATAGATCGGCTGCTCCTCGGGCAGTTCCGCGAAAGCGCCCAGTTCGGCGATGGCGACGCGATCGCCGCTGGCCCCGACGACCTGGATGCGGCCGAGTTCGCTCGCGCCGCTGCGCGAGGCACGCGCCAAGCGGACGCGCAGCGCGAGCGGGTTGCGTTCGCCAGGCTCGTGCACGGTCGCGACCGTCTCGCCGCTCAAGGCCAGTCGCAGCACGCGCACGATCTCCGTCGGCGCCACGGCGTGCAGCGCGGCCTTCTCCTTGTCGACCTTGAATTCCAGGCGCTGGTGCAGCGACTCGGCCATCACGTCGACATCGACGACGCCTGATTCGGCGGCAAGTCTCGTGCTGAGGTCGCTAGCCGCGGCAACGAGTTCCGCGTGCGAGCAGTCGGCCGGCCCCGTGACTTCGGCCACCAGCGTGGAAAGCACCGGAGGTCCCGGCGGCATCTCGACCAACTTGATCGCTGCTCCGTGCTGCGCCGCGATGCGCTCGAGGTCGCGGCGCAGGCGCAAAATCAGCTCGTGGCTCTTTTCCGTGCGTTCCTTTTTCGGAATCAGGTTGACGCGCAGGTCGGCAAGCTGCGGCCCGCTGCGCAAGTTGTAGCGGCGCACGAGTCCATTGAAGTCGATCGGTCCCGCGCTGCCGACGTAGGATTCGCAGTCGACGACTTCGGGCAGGCGCGAAAGATGCTGCTCGAGATCGCGCACCGCGCGGTCGGTCTTCTCCAACGTCGAGCCCTCGGGCAGGTCGAGCACGATCAGGAACTCGCTCTTGTTGTCGTAGGGCAGCATCTTCAACGGCACCGCGCCGGTGAGCGCGAGCAGTCCCGCGAACACCGCCAGCGCCACGATTCCAAGCGCCAGGAGCCAGCGTGCCTTGGCGCGATCGAGGAACACACCGAGCATGCGCCGATAGGCCCGCAGCATGCTGCCCTCAGCGGCGTGCTCCTCGCCCTTGCCGTACTGCGATCGCAGGATGTAGTAGGACATCCAGGGTGTGATCGTGAACGCGACCAGCAGGCTCATCGCCATCGCGACCGGCACGTTCAGCGCCATCGGCCGCATGTAGGGCCCCATCATCCCGGTGATGAAAAACAGCGGGATGAAGCACAGGATCACGGCCAGCGTGGCGACGATCACCGGCGGCCGCACTTCGTTCACCGCGAACAACACGGCGTCGAGCGGCGAAAGCTTGCGCCGCGCGAAATGCCGGTGGATGTTCTCGACATCGACGATCGGATCGTCGCAGACCAGTCCGAGCACGAGCACCAGCGCGAACAACGTGACGCGATTGATCGAGAATCCGCACAGCTGATTCACGAGCAGGGTCAACGCAAATGCCACCGGCACTGCAGCCGCGACGATCAGGCCTTCGCGCCAGCCCAGCGCGTAGGCCACCAACGACACGACCGTGATGATCGCGAGCAGAAGGTGACCGAACAGTTCGTCGACTTTTTCGTCGGCGGAGTGTCCGTAGTTGCGGGTGACCTCGAGTTGCATGTCCGAGGGCAGCACGTCGCGGCGCAGCTCCTCGCTCTTCGCGAGAATCTCTTGTGCAACGTGGACGGCATTGCTGCCCTTCTGCTTGGAAAGCGCGATCGTCACCGCCGGGAAACTTTCCCCCACGGCCGCGTCCGCGCGCGCGCGCCCCGCGCCGAAGGTGATCCGCGACAGCGCGGTCGGTTCCTCGGGCCCGTCCACGATGCGCGCCACGTCGTTCAACCGGACGGGCCGGTCGCCCTCGGCGCCGACGACGAGTTCGCCGACTTCGCGGCTGCTGCCGACGAACGGCCCGGCCAGCACGAGCGTGTCCCGATCGGCGCGCGAAAAGCGGCCCGCGACCAGCGCTGCGTCCGCCGCGTGCAGGCTTTCGGCGACGTGCAGCGCTGAAAGTCCACGCGCCGCGAGCGCCTCGGTATCGAGTTCGACGCGCACTTCGCGGCTCTGACCTCCGATCACGCTCGAGCGCGAAATGTGCTGCACGCTCTCGAGGCGCGCGAGCAGCTCTTCCCCGACGCGGCGCAGTGCGCCTTCGTCCGCGGTCCTCGACCACAGCGTCAGCGCCACGATCGGCACGTCGTCGATCTCGACCGGCCGCACGACCCAACCGCTGACACCGGGCGGAACCTCGTCGCGGTGCCCCTCGATGCGACTTGCGATGCGCACGAGCGCGCGCTCGCGATCCTCGCCCACGAAGAAGCGCACCGTGACCACGGCGCCATCGCGGCGCGAGATCGAATAGACGTGTTCGACGCCGTCAACCTGCCAGAGCAGCTTCTCGAGCGGCGCGGCGACGAGCTTCTCGACTTCTTCCGCGCTCGCGCCGGGGAAGGAGACCAGCACGTCCGCCATCGGCACGACGATCTGCGGTTCTTCTTCGCGCGGCGTTCCGAGGATCGCGACCAGACCCGCGGCGGCTGAGACGAACAGCAGCAGGGGCGACAGCGGACCGGTGACGAAGGCGCGCACGAGGCGCCAAAGCCAACCGTGCTGCGCGCTGGCGCTGTCGTCGGCCGGCTCGCTCATCCGGAGATTCCCACGGTTTCGCCGCCCGCAAGACCCGAGAGGATCTCCACGTTGCCCTCGGAGTCGGCGATACCGGTCGTAACGAGCCTGCGCATCCAGCGTTGGCCTTCGCGCACCAGGATCGTCTCGATTTGGCCGATGCGCACGACGGCCGCCGCCGGCACGCGCACGATCTCGCGTTCGCCGGTCTGCAGGCGCAGGCGTCCGAACATGCCGACATGGATTCCCTCGCGCGCATCGAAGTCAGCGCGCACCTCGAAGGTGCGACTGCGCGATTCGGCTGCTGGCAGCACGACCGTGACGCGCCCTTTCACCAGCGCGGAGGCCGCGGGGATCTCGATCTCGAGCGTGTCCCCTGCGCGGATGGAACCGACCAGACCCTCGCGAACGCGCGCCTCCAGGCGCAGCGCAGCGGGATCGAGCACGACGAAAAGGATGCGTCCGGGCAGCGCGAGGTCGCCGACTTCGATGCGCCGCTCGGCGACAATGCCGTCCTGCGGAGCGCTGATCGTCGCGTAGCCCAGGGCGATCTCGGATTCGTGCACGCCGGCAGCGGCCTGTTCGCGCTGCGCCGACGACACGGCCAACATCGCAGCGGCCTCCGCGACCGAGGCCTGGGCTTGCACGTAGTCCGACTCCGCGGCTTCGAGCATCTCCGTGGTTGCAGCCTGATCCGCGGCGAGTTTGCGCATGCGCTCGACGTGGGTGCGCGCCTGCTCCAGCCGAGCCGTGCTCTGAACTTTGCTCTGCTCTGCGCCCAGGATCGCTGAATCAGCGGCAGTCAGCACTTGCCGCGCCTGCCCCAGGCGCGCCGCAAGTTCGCGATCGTCGAGTTCAAGCAACGCATCACCCTGCTTCAGCACTTGTCCCGGTTCGACGAGGATGCGCACGACGCGCGCACTGACCTGCGCGGCCACTTCAACCGTGCGGCGCGAGCGCACCGTTCCGACGGCGGCTTCGATCAGCGGCACGCGCACACGCTCGGCGATTGCGCTGCCCTTTGGGGCCGGAATCTGCCCTGCCTGCGGCTGTGCGTGGGTATCCGCACGCTGCGCGCGAAACGCTCCGGTCGCATACAGGCCGAGGGCGACGAGCACGAGCGCGAACAGGATCGTCGAGACGAACTTGCGCAGCCGTGAACCGGGGCTCTTCCAGTGAAGTTTCGTCATGGTCCAGCTCCAGTGTGATTGCCCAGCGCGCGCGCCAGTTCGGCGCCGGAGCGCTCCAGGTCGAGACGCGCGCGAATCAACGAACTTTCCATCTCCGAGCGCGCGGCTTCGGCTTCGAGGAAGCGCGTCACGGTCGCGGCGCCCGAGCGGAATTGCGTCTCGACGAGTTGCAGACTCTCCTGGCTGGCGCCAAGTGCCTGCGCGGCCACTTCGACACGCGCGCTCGCTTCCACGCGCCGCAACCAGGCCAGTTCGACCTCGAGCCCGATCGCACTGCGCGCTTTCAACTCCGCCGCGCTGAACTCGAGACGGTTCGCCTTGGCGCGCATCCACTCGGCGCGCCGCGCCCCACCCTCGAAGAGTGGATAGGAAAGGCTCAGCGCCACGGTCGAGTTGGACTCGCCGAGATCGAGCGAGTAGGCGTTTTCATCGGCGTACAGGCGGCCCTGGAGGTCCAGCCTGGGAAGCCAGGCCCTGCGAGCCGACTCGATTTCGAGGTCCGCGCGCTCGAGCGAGTGTTTCGCAAAGCGCAATTCCGGCCGCTGCGCGAAGGCCTGTTCGCGCGCCGCGGCGAGCGAGTCGGGCAGAGTTCCCTGATCGAAGGGCTCGTGGCTGAGTTCGATCGGCACATCGCCCTCGAGCGCGAGCAGGCTGCGCAGCGTGGCCAGTGCGAGGCGCATCCCGAGTTCGGTGCGCAGTTTTCGTTCGCGCGCCTCGGCCAGCCTGACTTCTAGGGAAAGCTGGTCGGATCTAAGGGCGGCGCCCTGCTCCACTCGCGAACGGACCTCGGAGAGTTGCGACTCGATCGAATGCAGACTCGCATCATCGGATGCCGAAAGTTCGTGCGCCGCGCGCGCATCGAGACAGGCCGCGACGACGGCCATCACGAGCAGGTTCTGCGTGGCCAGCACGCCTTGGTTCTGCATCGAGACGTCCGCGCGCGACGCTTCGAGCGCCAGACGATCGCGGCCGCCGTTCCACAGATTCCACGAGGCACCCAGGCCGGCCTCGGTGTTGTCGATCGAACCGGGATTGTTGAAATCCGTCCCGGGAGCCAGGTTGTGCGCATCGATCGACTTGAACAGGTAAGTCGAAGGCGCGTCGCTGTGCAGCAGCGTGAGGTCGGCCGAAAGTCGCGGCCAGAGCGCCGCCTCGCTCGCTTCGAACCCCGCGCGCGCCGTTTCGACGCGCGCCCGCGCCGAGCGCAGGTCGGGATTGCGGTCGAGCGCCATCTGCACGGCTTCGCGAACCGAGAGGCGGCCGCCGGCCCACGACTCGCTGCGCGACTGAGCCTGCGAGGATTCGGCCTTCCAGTCCGGTTCCACGCGCGGCGGCGCGGGTGCGGGCGCCGTTGCAGGCGCAGGAGACTGGCACGCCGCGAGCAGCAGAAGGGCGAAGAGAGAGGCTGGCGTATGCCGGTCGATGCAAGGCCAAGACGCGCCGGCAGTGTTCTGCCAACTCATCGACATTTCTCGTCGCATGCGAGCCCCTATGAAAGCACTCTGAATGCGTATTGACCGTACGCTGAAAGCCGTAGGCCGCACCAGATCCCGCGAATTCCTCACTTGCAATCGAGTGACACCCCGCGGTGC
>JANMRV010000028.1:0-10695 GCA_031388685.1 Planctomycetota bacterium | reverse complement strand
CGTCGGTGCTGGACTATCTGGCGAGCGAGTCGGGCCTGCTGCACGAGAAGGACGGCACGTGGTATTGGATGGCGGACGCCTATCCGGCCCAGGACGTGACCCTGGGCGGCGCTGGTCCTGACAACGTGCTGGTCCTCGATTCAGAAAGCGGCAAGGCGCTCGGCGAAATCGATCGGGCGGCGTCGATCACCACGGTGCACGAGGGCGCGATCTATCAGATCGAAGGCGAAACGTGGAAAGTCGAACGTTTCGACTACGAGAATCGCCGCGCCTACTTGAAGCGCGTCGAGAGCGATTATTTCACCGAGGCCGAGACCGACACGGAAGTGGCCGTGCTGCGACTCGAACGCAACGCGCGGCGCGATCGCGAGTCGGGAATCGAGGGCGAGGACTATTCGATGTGGACCGGCGAGGTTCACGTCACGACGCTGGCAACGCAGTACAAGAAGGTGCGCTTCTACACGCGCGAATCGGTGGGCGCTGAGGACATCCACTTGCCCGCGGAAGAGCTCGACACGCAGGCCGCGATCTTGACTTTGTCCGAAGCCTCAGCGCGCGAGTTGTTGCTCGATCAAGGCGATCGGGGCGCAGCCTGGGCGGGAGTCGGCCGGCTCGTACGGCATGTTGCGCCGCTGTTCCTGCGCTGTCAGCCCTCGGACCTCGGACTTTCCGCGCAGGTCAAGTCCAAACACTTCAAGCGGCCTGCGCTGGTGTTTTACGACAAGGTGCAGGGTGGAGTCGGATTGTCGGACCTGTTGTACGAGCGTCACCGCGACGTGCTCGCCGCTGCGCTCGAAGTCGTTTCGCGCTGCGCCTGCGAACACGGTTGTCCCGTTTGCGTCGGACCGCCCGAGGAGAGCGGTGCGCTGGGCAAGGCGACCGCGATTGGAATCCTCGAACACCTGTGCGCGCCGGACGCGCCCGGCGAGCGCGACCTCGAGTCCGCGCTCGAGTGCGAACCGTGAACGAGACGCGCGAGGAATTCCAGGCGCGCCTGGCGCGCAGCCTGCGTGCCGCCGCGCCGCGCAAGCTTTCCGCGCCCAAGACCACGCAGCCACTGCCGGAGTGGTACGTGCGGCGCATGTCGCGCAACGGCGAACGCGTACAGGTTGGGCCGCTGCCTGCCGTCGAATCCGTCGCGGCGCGCGTGCGCGAGCAGCGGCTCACTCGCGGTCTGCCCGAACGTCTTGACATCGAAACGAATGCGCGCGGCAGTTTCGGCGTGCGCATCGAACACTTCGCGCCGGATTTCGTGCACGGAGCGGCGCCGATCGGCGATGTGCTCGGCGCGCGCGGCGAGCCGCTCTCGATCCTGACCGGCGACGGCGCGCTCGCGGCCTTCGACCCGCGTGAGGCAACGTTTCTCGACATCGAAACGACCGGCCTGTCTGGCGGCGCGGGCACGCAGGTGTTCCAGATTGGCCTGCTCAGCTTCGAAGCCGGCGGCTTCGAATTGTGGCAGGGGTTCTTGCGCTCGCCGGAGGAAGCGCCCGCGCTGCTCGAAGCCTGCGCCGAGCGCGTGCGCCGACGTGGCCCGCTGGTCAGTTTCTTCGGCAAGAGTTTCGACCGGCATCGGCTCGAGGACCAGATGCGTCTGCACTCGATCGAGCCGCCCTTCGCCGGCCGTGCGCACCTCGATCTCTACCATCCTTGCAGACGGCTCTACGGCAAGAGTTTCGCCGACGGCCGACTCTCGACGATGGAGCGTGAACTGTGCGGTGTGATGCGCCAGAAGGATCTGCCCGGTGCCTTCGCACCCGCGGCGTGGTTCGATTTCCTGGCCGGACGCGAGCACCTGCTCGAGGCCGTTTTCCTGCACAACCGCCTCGATGTGTTGAGTCTTGCCAGCCTGTGTGCGCACGTGTCGCGCGTGCTCGACAAGCACGCGCGTGCGGACGGATTGCAAGGCGAACTGTCGGCGAATCGCGCGCGCGCCCTGACCGAGCTGTTCGCCTCGCGACGCGACTGGCCGCGCGTCCTGGAATGGAGCGAACGGGCTCTCGCTGGTTCAGGCCCAGATCGCCGTGCGCTGGCCTGCCGCGCGCGCGCGCTGATCCGATCCGGCCGTGCGGACGAAGCCTGCGCGGCGCTTGAAATGCTGGCCGGCTCTGAGCGGGACGGCCTGGCCGCCGAAGCCCGCGGCGAACTTGCGCGGCTATGGCTTCGCGCGCAGCGCTTCGAGGAAGCGGCCCTGGCCATTGGCGAGGCGCAACGGATCGCCGCGGAAACCTTGACCGGTACGCGCAGCACGAAACTCGCCGCGAAACTTGCGCGACTCCGAGCCGCGCTCGCCAAAGTTCCGCGCTGATCAGTCGCCGCGCACGACGCGGCCTTCCTGCCAGCGCAACTTGCCACTGGCGTGCAGGCGGATCGCCTCGGGCAGCGCCAGTCGCTCCTCGGCGAAGACGCGCTCGGCAAGTGAGTGCACGTCGTCGCCCGGGCGCACCGCGATGCTGCGCTGCAGCAGGATCGGACCTGTGTCGTACTCGTTGGTGACGTAGTGGACCGTGCAACCCGTGGACGGCACGCCGCTCTCGAGAACCGCGCGGTGCACGCGCTCGCCATAGAAGCCCTTGCCGCCGAAGGCCGGCAGCAGCGCTGGATGGATGTTGATCACGCGTCCCAGCCAGCGCGCGGGGATCACGAGTTTGCGCAGAAAGCCGGCGAGCACGGCGAGCTCGACGCCGGCCGTCTCGAGCGCGGCGAATACGGCGGCGCTGTAGAGTTCGGGTGAAGCGAAGCCTTGCTGCGGGATCAAGGTGCTCTCGATCCGAAGGCGTTTTGCGCGCTGCAACGCGAAGGCCTCGGGCGTATTGGAAACCACGAGCGCGATGCGCGCTGAGAGTTCACCACGCGAAATCGCCTCGCTGAGGTTCTCGAGACTGCGTCCGCCGCCGGAGACGAGCACGCCGAGCGTCAGGGGCGCAGCTTGGTTCACGGGCCTTGCTCCAGACTTTTCTGGGCCTCGCTCTGCACCTCTGCGGCAAGCGTCCACAGAAAATCGTCAAGCGCCGGCGCGACGGCACCGGAGGTCGCCGCCACGCGCGCGATATCGAGCGGGCCGTCGCCTTCGTCGGTCACGACGACGATGCACAGGCTTCCCAGGCCGGCGTGGGCAGCCGCGAGAATCGGTGCAGCGAGACGCTGCACGGCGACACCCGCGCCGCTGGCAGCGAACCAGCGTCGCTCCGCAGGTGTGTCGATCGAGGGCCCCAGCGTGCATGCGGCCACGCATTCCACGGCCGGGATTCCAAGCCGTGCTGCCACGCGCTTCGCCGCGCGCCGCAAGTGCGCGTCATGAATCTGAGTCTGATCGGGGAAGATCGGACCGAGCCGGCTCTCGCCGAGCGCCACGAGCACGCTCGCGCCGGAAAGGTTGATGTGATCCGACAGCAGTGCGAGCGTGCCGAGCCTCGCGCCGCCGCTTCCGCCAAGACCGTGACCGGCGCTGGTGTGCACCAATGCCGATGCGCCGGCGGCGGCAGCGAGCCAGATCGGAAAAGCCTCGGCCCAGGCCGGCGCCGCGGGATCCAGGTCGCCCGGTTCGTCGGCGATCATCCAGACGGCAAGTCCGTTGAAATTGCCCCAGTGCAGGGTGGCTTCCTGCCAGCAGGCCGGCACCCCGGGAATGTTGGCCAGCGGAATGCGCCGCGCTCCATCGAGCCGCGCGGGCAAGAGACCCAGTCCGGTCGCTGAAAAAAAAAGTGCGCTAGGCGCGGCCACGCCCTTGGCTTCGAGCGCGGTCTGGGCTTGGGACACAGCACTGTCGAGCGCGGATGCGTTCATGGATGATGGCTAGTTGGCGGGCAGGAGTTCGTTCAGGAGTCGGCGCGCTTCATCGATCGAAAGCGGCAGCACGATTTCCTTGAGGCGATTCTTTTCGCCGCTTTTCAGGGACAGACTTCTGCGCGCAAGTCCCAGGGCATCGGCGAGCACTTCGATCAGTTCATGATTGGCGCGGCCATCTTCCGCGGGCGAGCGCAGCGCGATTTTGAGCCGGCCGTTCCACAGGCCGACGAGAGCGCTGCGCTTGGCACCCGGTTGGGCACGCACCAGGAGCACGCAACTTCGCGGCGAGAGCGCGCGCAGCGTCAGGGGGCCCACGGCCGCGAGCCTCAATGCTCGCTCAATGGCGCGCCGCTCGAGAGCATGCGCACCAGCAGGGTGTCGCCGAATTCGCGCAGCAGCCGATTGAGGCCCGCGACCGAGGCGGACCAGGCGTTCTGGCTCGCGTCGAGCAGGCTCTGCGCCAAGAGACCGCCGGCTTTGCTCTCGCGCTCGAAGCGCGGTCCGCAGCCGGCCAGTGTCGCCCACTGCCGGCCCCACTCGAAGGCTTCGTTCAACTCGCGCACTTCGCTTTCATCGAAGCGCGCACCGGCCGCCGGGTCGAACATCTCGCTGGCCGCCTGGACGGCAAAGAGCACGGCCGCAGTGCGGATCAAGGCTTCGATGCCCAGCGCTTCGTCGACGGTATAGGCGCGCGCCAGCCGCTCATTGAACAGGAAGCTCAACTTCTCCGGCCTGCCGCCGAAGTTGGACCAGGCGACAACTTCTGACTTGCCGCCGACGTCCAGCGTAACGCCGCTTTCGTCGACGCCGATCGCGTCGCGGACCGCGCTACGGTTGCCGCGCGGATCCGCGACTTGCTTGCGCTTCCACGCGCCGGCCTGGAATTCGACAGCCAGCATGCGCAGCGCTGTGTGAGCACGGCTCAGGTCGGAATCGAGTTCATGCGCCAGGGCGCGCGCAGCTTCGGTCGTGAGCAGTGCTTCGAGTTTCTCCAGGCGCGCGTGCAGCAGGGCAAAATTGAGCGCTTTCAGTTCGCCCTCGAAGCCGCCGGCGGAGCCGAGGCCCTTGGCGATCGCCTGACGATCGGCATCCACGCGCGCGGAGGCGAAGTGTGTGCTCTCGAGTGCGAGTCCCTCGCGGCGGGTCCTGAGTGCCTGCGTGAGCGCTTCCATCGCTGCGTACTCCGCCGGCGGCGGCACACCGAGATTCTCGGGCAGAGGCGGCATTTGCAGCGTGGCCTGGAGCGTGTCGATGCGCGCACCGACAGCCTCGAAATCACCGCGCCGTGCGCTTTCGTCGATGTCCTTCAGAGCGGCCTGCGCGCCGGCGAGGCCCGTGGCGAGCGCGCGCTGATAGATGGCGGCGCGCGCTTGGTTGAAGGTTTCGTCCGTGCTCAAGTCGGCTGGGACTTCGATCGTATTCAGCGCGGCAAGCGTGATCGCGGTCGAGTTCGTCACCGTCAGGAGCGTGGCTTCCAACGCGGAAAGAACGGCTTGCCTGCGTTCACCCTGCGCGGCGCTGAGGGCGCCTTGCTGACTCAGCTTTGCGCGGATCTGGTCCGCTTCCGCCTGCATGTCCGCCGCCGCGGTCGTGCCCGCGAAGTCAGCGGACAATTGCGTCAGGCGCGCGACGCGCTCGCTGTCCGCAAGGCCGGAGGGCAATTCCTTCCAAGCCAGTTTGGCCTGGGCCTCGAACAATTTGAGGCGCGTGTCGTCGTCGCTGCCCTGCACGGGCTTCTGCACCACAGGCGTTGGAGAGACGGGCGGCGTCGTTGCGATCGGCGGCGGCTCGCCTTGCGCGATCAAGGGCTTGCGCGGTTCGGGCTTTGGCTCACTCGGGCGAGTGATCCACCACACGGCCGCGATCGCGAGCAGGACGAGTCCCGCGCGCGTCAGCAGCTTGTTGTTGCCGCCGGCTTTCTGCGCGCCGATATCGCTGTGCAGCAGATTTGCGCGCACGCGATCGACTTCCTTCAGCAGCACGGCGGCCGACGGATAGCGGTCGTCCGGCTTCTTTTCGAGCAGCCGATCGACGATGCGCACGAGGTCAGGCGGCAAATCGGGTTCGATCTCGGTCAGCGGCTTGGGCTTGTCGAAGAAGTGCCCGCGCAGGATGTCGCGCGTCGTGGCGCCTTCGAAGGGCGTGCGGCCGCTCAACAATCGATAGGCTGTTGCGCCGAGCGAATAGAGGTCCGCGCGGCCGTCGACACGGTCGCCGCGCGCTTGCTCCGGTGAAATGAAGTGCGGCGTGCCGAAGATCTTGCCGCTATCCGACTCGCTGGCCTCGGCCTCGATCTGTGTGGCCAAGCCGAGGTCGGCGAGTTTGGTCGCGCCCGCGGCGCCCTGCATCATGTTCGCGGGCTTCAGGTCGCGGTGTACGATGCCGCGCGACTCTGCGTAGACCAAGGCGCTCGCCATGTCGTGCAACACGCCCAGCACATCGGCCCAGCCCATGCGAGCGCCGCGCGCCACGCGCGCTTCGAGCGTGCCCTTGTCCATGAATTCCATGGACAGGAAATGGCGGCCCGATTCTTCGCCGACATCGTGCACGACCACGACATTGGGGTGCGTCAAGGCCGCGGCGGCGCGCGCTTCATCCTTGAATCGGCGCACGAAGTCCGCGTCGGCGCAGAGTTTGGACGAGAGCAGTTTCAGTGCGACCTTGCGGTCGAGGCGCTCCTGCGTGGCGAGGAAGACCTCGCCCATGCCACCGCGGCCGAGCAGTTTCTCGATGCGATAGCCGGAGATCTTGGGCAGCGGAGTTTGTTCGTAGCTGGTTGCCGCGACCGCGGACTTCGGCGGAACGGCCGGTGCCGGAATCGATGCGGCGGCTGCCGCAGCGACGGGAGCGGGAGCCGGCGCGGCTTGCAGCGGCGGCACGAGCTCCGGCAAGGGCGGCGCGGCCGGATCGACAACGCGCAAGCGCCGCGAACCCACCAGGATCACGTCGCCGACGTCGAGCTTGGCCTGCTGCACACGCTCGCCGTTGACCCAGGTGCCGTATTCCGAACCGAGGTCCTTGAGCGCGAAACCGCCGCCCTTGGCGCGGCCGATGGCGCAGTGCACCTCGGAGACACCTTGACCCTGCACCACGAAACCGACTTTGCTCGCCGCCGAGCCGATGGTCAGCACGCCGGCGCGCGGGAGTTCGGCCAGGGTCGCGCCCTCGCCGAGCAATTCGAGCACCAGACGGCGAGTGTCATCGACAGTCACGACCGCGCCTCCTCGTCATGGAACAGCGCGCTGCCGATGCGCACGCAATCGCTGCCTTCTTCGATGGCGATTTCAAAATCGGAGCTCATTCCCATCGACAACAGCACACGCGAATTCTCGAAGGCCTCCTGGGGCAGTCGCTCTGAAAGGCGCCGCAGGCTCGCGAAGACCGTGCGCGCGCGCCGCGTGTCGCCATCGAAGTCAGGCGTCGGAGCGATGGTCATCAAACCGGCGAGTCGCAGGTGGGGCAGTCGTCGGGCTGCCTCGACCAGTTCGGGAACCCGATCCTCAGCGAGGCCCGTGCGCAGACCGTCCTTCACGTAATCGACTTCCAGGTAGAGCTCCGGAGAAGCGCCCAGGTCCGCGCCATGGCGGCTCAGCGCCTGCAAGAGTTCGAGGGTATCCACCGAGTGAATACTGTCGCACATCGACACGGCTCGGCGCGCCTTGTTGCGCTGCAGATGACCGACCAGATGCCAGCGCAGCGCGAGCGCGGGTTGACTCAGGTACGCGACCTTCAGTTCGAGGGCCTGGACCCGGTTCTCTGCCAGGTCGAGCTGCCCCATTCGCGCGAGTTCCAGGGCCAGATCCGCTGAGACACTCTTGGTCACTGCAATCAGGCGTGGAGTCGGTCGGCCCACGCGGAGAGCTGCTCCCTCCAGGCGGGCGCGCAAGGCGTTCCAGCGCTCGAACAGGCCAGTCGGGGGGGCGGGGAAAGACACCAATGGACGTAAGCGTTGGGACCAGGCGCGGAACCGTGAGGGTATCCCGAAGAGGCTCGCGAGTCACTGACCAGGACGTTCGTCGGCGGCGAGTCCGCGGCGAAACGCAGGTTCAGCTGAGCTCGAGCTCGAGCCGCAGCCGCTGCAGGGTCAAGGGCCCGACCCTTGGCCCCTCGGCCGGTCGCACCCCGGCTACCCAGAGGATCTCCTGCCCGCAGGTAACGAGCGGCACGTGCGGGCGGTCACTGCGCGGGATGCCCCGATCCGCCAGGAAGCGCGCCAGACTTTTCGATCCCGGAGCGCCGAGGGCGTGGAAGCGATCGCCCGGTCGCGGGAAGCGTACGCGCAGGACGCGCGGGTCGGTCACCGCCGCCAGGTCGAGTTCGACGGTGCATTCATTGCGCGGCACGGCGCGGCGTGCGCTGGGGCGCAGCACCTGGGCCGACACTCGCCGTCCGTCGTCCAGTCGCACCAGCCCAGGCAGGGAGAGGTGGTACTCGCGGGCGCCGGAGCAGGGCTCGGACGGCGGGAACGGCAATTCCGAGGCTGAAGCGGGCGGCCTTTCGGGAGCCGGGTCGCGGGGCGGAATCAGCAGCAGTTCCGCGGAGCGCAGGTGCAGGCTCCAGCCCGCGGATAGATCGCGGCGCGCGACGCGGCCTTCGCGCAGGTCCGCGGCGATCGCCTCGAGCAGCGCGCGGCTCGGCGCGATCAGCGTTCCGGCGAGCAACAGGCGCGCGATGGCGCATCTGCGCAAGGCCGGCGCGAGCGCCATCAAGGCGCCGCGCGAGACGAGGCCGCCGCGCAGATGGGTGTGCGCGCCGCGCGCATTCGCGTGGGGGATCGGAGTCCACTGCAGATGGGCGGTGGCGTGCTCGAGCGTGCGTTCGAGGCCCGATACCGCGTGCGCGAAGGCGAAAAGGTTTTCGATCGCCGCGCGGCCGGCGACATCTTCGATCGCGGGCAGCAACTGGCGGCGCACGCGATTGCGCGCGAAGTCGAGGTCGGAGTTCGAACCGTCTTCGCGGTGTTTCAGGCCGGACTGCGCCAGCCATTCCGTGAGCTCTGCCTTGCGCAGCGCCAGCAGCGGCCGCACGACGTTGACCAGCGGAGCGAGCTTGAAGCTGCGCCGCGGCGCCAGCGCGGCAAGGCCGCCGGCGCGCGTGCCGCGGGTCCAGCGCAAGAGCAGCGTTTCGAGCGCGTCGTCGGCATGGTGCGCGGTGACGATCGTCGCGTTGCCCAAGGCGCAAGCTTCTTCGATCAGGACGCGATAGCGCTCCGCCCGCGCGCGTGCTTCGAGCCCGGGCTTTGCTGCGTCGAGATCGATCTTGCGCAGCCTGAAGTCGATGCCGAGTCGGCGGCAGAGTTGCTCGCAGAAGCGCGCGTCTTCGTCGCTCTGTTCGCCGCGCAGGCCGTGGTCCACGTGCACCGCGCGCAACGGGTGTGGAAGACTTGCTTGTTGCGCCAAGAACAGCAGCAGCACGCTGTCCGAGCCTCCGGAAAGCGCGATCAGCAATGGCTCGCGCTCGCCGATCCCCGCATCGCGAGCGAGTCGGTCCCAGCGCTCTGCCCAGTTGGCGCCGGCGGCTTTGGCCGGTGCCGGAAGCGCCACCGAAGGATCCAGCCCCGCCTCGTGCGCGGAGGGGACTTCGACTTCGGCAAAGAGGCTGCTTTCGTGCATGGAGGTCGCGGAGGAGGCGCCGGCGGAAACCCGTCTGCGCACTGTGGCGGAGCCAGGTTTCGCCGACGCTTCTCGCGTTGATCGAATCGGCAGCGGGGGCTACCCTCTTGCCCCACCTTTTTCTGGAATCTGGCGGCCCGCGCGCTGGCCCTGACTGGCGCTGGCTTTACGTTCTCCGGCAACTCGTCCCCTCGCCCCTTTGAAGCGGTACCCAAGCCGCTTTGCCCCCCTAATTTCATGACACTTCGCATCGCCATCAACGGCTTCGGCCGCATCGGCCGCAACGTTTTTCGGGTCATCCACCAGAGCCACCCAGAGATCGAGATCGTCGCCCTGAACGATGTGACCAGTACGGAAACCCTGGCGCACCTGCTCAAGTTCGACTCGGTGCACGGGCCGTTCCGCGGCACGATCAAGGCCGGGAAGGATTCGATCGTGGTCGACGGGAAGACGATCACCGTCACGGCCGAGCGCGATCCCGCGAAGCTCGCCCACGGCGCGAAAAACGTCGACATCGCGATCGAATCGACCGGCGTGTTCACTTCGCGCGCGGATTGTCAGAAACACATCGACGCGGGCGCGAAGCGGGTGATCCTGACCGTTCCCGCCAAAGACGAAATCGACGCGATGATCGTGCTCGGGGTCAACGACAAGACGCTCAAGAACACGGACCGGATCGTCTCGAACGCGTCGTGCACGACCAACTGCCTCGCACCGGTCGCGAAGATGCTGCACGAGAATTTCGGCATCGAACATGGCCTGATGACGACTGTGCACGCGTACACCAACGACCAGAACGTGCTCGACCTGCCGCACAAGGACCTGCGGCGCGCGCGCGCGGCGGCGATCAACATCATTCCGACGACGACCGGCGCCGCGCGCGCGGTGGGCAAGATCCTGCCGGAGTTGAAAGGCAAGCTCGACGGCGTCGCGCTGCGCGTGCCCGTGCCGGACGGCTCGGTGGTCGACCTGGTGGCGCGCGTCTCCAAGGACGTGACCATCGAAGCGATCAACAGAGCCTTCCTCGATGCGGCGAACGGTTCGCTGAAGGGCATCCTCGAGTACTCGACCGATCCCTTGGTCTCCAGCGACATCGTGCGCAATCCGCACAGCAGCATCTTCGACTCGCTGTCGACGATGGTGATGGACAAGCGCATGGTCAAAGTGATCGCCTGGTACGACAACGAGTGGGGCTACTCTTGCCGCGTGGTCGATCTGGCGTTGCTCATGTCCAAGCTCGGCAAGTAGCTGCGCCTGCCATGACCAGTTCCAAGCACGGCCTGGATGCGCTGGC
>JANMRV010000020.1:0-3954 GCA_031388685.1 Planctomycetota bacterium | reverse complement strand
GCAACCCTGCGCCGTACCTCGGCGTCGTGGGCACGCTCATCGACACTCAGTTCTGGGGACGCGATCAGGGATTCACCTTCCCCGACAACTCCACGCTCACGGATGGGCTGGAGTTCATGGTCGGGCCGTAGGCGGCCAGGCACACCCACTCGTCGGGCGCGCGGCTCTTCAGAACGGAACTTCGTCGGGACCGCTGGACTCAGAACCCTCGCTCGTGGCCTGTTCCGCCGTGCGGCCATGGAACGGAGCGTCGAGTCCGCGGCGGCGCACGTCCGCGAGCATGTCCATGTGCGTCAACGCCGCATGTAGGCATTCGTCGGTCGAGGCGCGGACCATGCGCGCGCCCTGTGGAACCCAGGCGCTATCGCCGTCTGGATCGAGGCCGCCGGCCAGCGGCAATTCGCCGAGGAAGATGCGGTGTTGGGGCATTTGCGCGCGTGTGTCCAGAAGGAAAACGCAGCCGCGGTCGGTCTCGCGGCGCATCAGCCGGCCGAAACCTTGGCGGAACTTGGCCAGGGCGCGCGGCAGGTAAATGCGTTTTCGCTGCGCGCCCGAGCCAAGCGCGGCGCATTGCGCATGGTGGTAGCGATCGGGCACGCCGTAGGGGAGTTTCACGATCACGAGGTATTCGAGCGTCTCGCCCGGAAAATCGGCGCCGTACCAAAAAGTGTCGACGCCCATCAGGATCGAATCGACGCGGCCGCGGAAAAGATTGGCGAGCTCTTCCTTCGCGACTCCGCGCATGCCCTGATACCAGAAGGGAATGCGGCGCGCGCTGAAGAAGCCGGAGAGTTCTTCACCGAAGCGGCGCAGCTCTTCCTGATTCGTGAACAGGACCAGCATGCGGCCGCGCGTGCGCTCGCCAAGATGCGAGATGAAGCGGCGCACGTAGGCGTTCCACGCGCCGCGCTCGTCGGAGTAGGACGGCGCATCGCTGGGCAGCGCGACGAGTACGCGGCGATAATCGAACGGATCGGGCGCGCGCATGCAGCGCACGCTGCAGGCCGGGCGCGTTTCGTCGGGCGCGGGGATCGCGGCGCGATCGAGGCCCAGGTAGGCGCGCGCGCTGTCGAAGCCGCCGCGCAACCAGGTCGTCGCCGAGAGCAGCACCGCGTTTTAGAGCTCGGGGAAATAGTGCCGGCCCAGATATTCATTGGGCAAGAGCACGCGCGCCGCGAGCAGCTGCCTGCCGCGCGGATCGAGCTCGATGTCGTAGAAAGTGTGTTCGTTGTACTCGACGCGGCCCTCGCGCAACGGCATCCAGGCGTCGAGGTCGGCATACAGCGTGTCGAGCTCGATGCGCAGCATCTCCAGTTGCCGGCGCAGCCTGGGAATCCCGCGCATCGCCAGCGTGTCGAGACCTTCGATGAGCTCCGCAAGCGAAGTCGAAAGCGACTGGATTGCCAGGCCTAGATTCCCGCGCGCGACGATCAGCCGCGCCGAATCTCCGTGCAGCACGTATTCGCGCAACAGGGAGTGCTGATCGCGCGCATTGCGTGTGCGTTCCTTCTCGTTGCGCCAGGCGACGAATGCGTCGAGTTCGACCTCCAGTTCCTTCAGTGCGTTCGACGACTGCTCCCACGCCGCGGCGGCGGCCTGCAGCGCCGTGTCCGCGCTCGTGCCCGGGAAGGCGACGCGTTCGAGACGGTCGAGCGGAGCGCGCGAAGAGCTCTTGCCTTCCTGGCGCAGGCGCGCGAAGAGCTGGCTCATCTCTTCGACCGACAGCACGTGACTCCAGGCGGCGTGGGCCTGCTCGTGCAGGTGCTCGCATTCGTCGAAGATCACATGCTTGAAGAACGCTTGCTTGACCAGCGCGAAGGCGTGGTTGGCCACGACGACGTGGGCGTGTTCGGCGCGCTGACGCGCGGCCTCGGCGGCGCAACTGCGCCGATCTTCGCGGTGCTGGCAACAGGCGACCTGGGCGCGCACTTGGCGCGTCAGGTTTTCCAGCTCGCGACTTTCTCGCTCGCGCGCGCCGATGCCGAAAGCCGCGCGCATCGCCAGCCGGTCCAGATCGCCGGTGTCGTCGCGCAGGCTGAAGAGCACGAGCGTCAACCAGGCCAGCCAGGTTTCGTGGCCGTCCTCCGCGGTCGGCACGTGCAATTTCAGCGCGCGCCAGCAGACGTAGTTCGCGCGGCCCTTGAGCAAAGCGACGCGCGGAACGCACGGCAGGCGATTCGGCCCAAGGCCTGTCGCGCGCTGCAGAGCCCGCAGCGCGCGCGGAACCTCGCGATCCATCGCTTGTTCCTGCAGCGCGCGCGTGTACGTCGTCACGCCGACGCGCACATCGTGGCGCGCGGCCCAAATCAGCGCGGGTACGACGTAGGCGAGCGTCTTGCCTGTCCCCGTCGGCGCGTGCACGAGCAAGAGTTCATTTGCACCCAGGGTCTGCGCCACGGCTCGCGCGACTTCGTGCTGGCCCGCGCGATAGGAAAGTGTTGCGCCTTCTTCCGCGGCGAGCGCCGGCAAGTGCACTTGAAAGATGTCGTCGAGCAACTCCATGTCGCGCGAATCGAAGGGCTTGTCGTCGTCGCTCGTGATCGGCACCGTGGACTCGCGCGTCGCCGCGTCATCGATCCAACCGGGATCGAGGATCTCGATCGCATCGCGAACACATTCCGCAGGATCCTTCAGGTCTTGCTCGTCCAAGGCCTCCGTGAGCGCGCCGTCGCGCGGCCTTCGCGCGGCGTCGAAAAGGCGCGTTGCGTTCGCCAGGAATCGCGAAGGACGATCGAGCAGCGCGAGCCCGAGCTCGAAGCGCTTCGCGGCTGGTTCGTCGACTTCGCGCAACATCCGGGCGATACACACGCCGGCCGACGCCGCCAATCTCAACGCCGCGGGTTCCAGATCGAGCACGCGAGCGACGAGCTCCGCCAACGCCGACTGCAGATCTCGCGCCGTGATCGCGGAGGGCGCCGCGTGTCCGCGTTCGGTCCCAAGCAGGGAGTGAATCCAGGGCTTGGAAGAGCCGCCGACTTTTCCAGGCAACCATTGCGCGCGGAACTCGGCCAGGCCGAGCACGCAGCGCGCGCGCTGTGCGCGCTTGTCGAAGTGCGCGGACCAAGCGCCGAAAGTTTCGCCCTCCAGGACCACAAGCGAAGACGCTCCGACAAAGGACGCGAACTCTTTCCACGTGGCGTCGCCGCTCTTTGCGTCGGCGAGATCAGCGCTATCCACGCCGAACTCGCGCAGCATGCGCGCACTCGCGGCGGGCTCGTCGCGCTCCGGGAACGGGCTGCACCAGCGCTCGAAGGATTCGATCTCGCCCCACGCGGTCAAGCGCAGCGCCTCGATCCGGATCAGGCCGTCCACGCTGGGGTCCGGGCCGCTCGTCCAAAGCTGGGCGAACGCCAAGTCCACGCTCCCGGCCAGGTCGGCGGGGCTCTGGACTGGGGATGTCGGTGGGGGGCTTTGGGGGCACATCGGCTGGCGCTGAGGGGGCCTGGCGGCGAATTACCGCGGGCCAATGAAGCAGAAATCTCGGCCTCCGCGCCCGGAGGCTTCCTAACCTCTTGCCCTGTCCGGCATTAGGCCACAGCCCTCGCGCGCGCGCTCGCCCGCGCGAGGGCCGGCCGTCGGAACGATCGCAAGTATTGGCCGCGCAATAGGTTATGTCGTGCTGTGGAGCTGCTCGTACGGCCTGCCGTGCGCAGGACCTGCCACCGCGGCCGCGCTTGACTGGTCGAAGCTCCACCTTATGTATGGCCCCGATCCTGGCCGGGGCGTTCCCTTAGGCCCGCTCCGATCCCGATCCCCAATGGCAAAACGAAAGACCAAGTCCACCAAGCCCGCCGAAGACCTCGACGAACCCGAGGACCCCAACGCGGAACCGCCGGTCGGACTCGGTCGCAGCCTGGTGATCGTCGAGAGCCCCGCGAAAGCGAAGACCATCAACAAGTACCTCGGCGCGAGCTACGTGGTGCGCGCTTCGATGGGCCACGTTCGCGACCTGCC
>JANMRV010000016.1:0-2393 GCA_031388685.1 Planctomycetota bacterium | reverse complement strand
GCAACCCTGCGCCGTACCTCGGCGTCGTGGGCACGCTCATCGACACTCAGTTCTGGGGACGCGATCAGGGATTCACCTTCCCCGACAACTCCACGCTCACGGATGGGCTGGAGTTCATGGTCGGGCCGTAGGCGGCCAGGCGTACCCACTCGTCGGGCGCGCACGGCTCCTCAGAACGGAATTTTTGCCGGAGCAGGGGGCGCTCAGGCTCGAACCGACTTCTGCGGTGGGGCCCTAACGGGCCTCCGGTCTGGACACCGCGTCAAAATTCGGTCGCATACGTGCTCACGCGATGCCCGGCCTCGTAGTCCTGCAGGGAGGAAGCGAGCTCCATCCCGACCCGAGGGCAAGGGCTCGGGCTCTGACCCCAGCGCCGGCCTCAGACTTTTTGGGCAGGCGCGGCGAAGCTCGGCCAAAGGCCCCGGATTCTGCGGAGTGTGCCTAGAAAGCTCGCCCTTTCTTGCGCCTTGGAGCCCGCTCCGATACCTTGTCGCGTCCGCCGCCGCAGCCTGAAATCGGCGGGGAACCCATTTGAGCCAGCGCTCCAAGAATCTGCTCGAGGCCTTCAACCAATCGAAGGCTCCGGAGAAGTCCGCCGAACCTGTGGCGCCGCCCCGCGGCAGCGCGCCCAAGGTCGGAGGCCCGTTCGCTGATTCCGCGCCGATGGCGCGGCCCAAGGAGCAGCCGCTGCTCCACGGCGCGCGCTCGGACTCCTCACGCTCGCCCCGCGAACGATTGCGCGTCGTGGTGCTCTGCACCGGCATCGCCTTGATTTTCTTTTTCGTCGGCCGCGCGTCCGCGCCCTCGGTGGGAGCGGCGGAGAAGCCGCCGGCTCCCGCGCCGGGCGCGCCCGCTGAGATGACTCAGACTCCGCCGGCGGCGAAGCCGATCAATCTCGTAGGCAATGACACCGCGCTCGTGGACCTGGCGAACCAGTCCACGATTCTCGCCTGCTCCTACAAGTTCAGCGCCGAGAACAAGACTCTCGCCATGGCCAGCCGGGCGCGCCTGATCGAGCAGGGTCTGCCGGCCTCGGTCTACGAGAATCAGACCAAGAAGCAGATCTTCATCCTCGTCGGCGCGGCGCCGCGCCAGTCCGACCTCGACGGCCTGCTCGTGCGCGTGAAGTCCGCGACTTCGGACCGCGCCAAGCAGGAATTCAAGGGCGCCTACGCAGTCCCGATCGACAATTACGTCGTGCGCAAGACGCACTGACCGCCCGCACGTTCGAGCTCACACGGCCACCGCGCCACATTCCAACCTCTCACCTCCATGTCCATTCATTCCTCCCTTCGCGGCATCAGCACTCTGGTCGGCGAGCGTTCTGTCCTCACGCGCAGCGAACGGCTTGCGATCCTCGTGAAAAAGGGCAAGCTCGACACGAAGACGGGCTCGGCCTACCGCATGCCCAAGGTGCGCACCAAGTTCAAGATCGCGGGCGCCAAGAAGGCTCCCAAGGCAGCCGCAGCCGCGGGTGCGACGCCCGCAGCCGGCGCTCCGGCCGCAGGTGCGAAGCCCGCCGCCGCTCCGGCGAAGGAAGCCGCTCCGAAGAAGAAGTGATCCGGCCGGCGTCTGTGCGCCAGGTTCGATCGCTTCCTCTCGTGTCCGCGCCCGATTCCAACCATGGGCGGCTCGAAGCTCTTGCAGACCAGTCAATCAGCCCCCGTCATGGAGGTCTTCGCCTCGTTTCAGGGCGAGGGACTTTTTGCCGGCGAGCCGCAGGTCTTCGTTCGCCTGCGCGGATGTCCGCTGCGCTGCGCGTGGTGCGACACGCCGGGCTCGTGGTCCGTCGACGCCGGCTCCACCGCGCGCATCGCCGTGGCCGGCGAGGCGCCGCACTCGACACGCCGCGTGGCTTCGATCGCGACACCTTTCCAGGTGGCCTGCTGGATCGCGGAAGTCGAGGCCGGAACTCCGCGCACGGTCAGCGTCACCGGCGGCGAGCCGCTGATGTGGCCTGAATTCGTGCAGGGATTGTGCGGCATGGTCGGTGAGCGCCGCGTGCACCTCGAGACGGCAGGCGCCCATCCGCGTTCGCTCGCGCGCGTGATCGACTGCGTGGAGCACATTTCACTGGACCTGAAACTGCCCGCGGACATGGGATCGGTCGAGCCGCTCGACGGTCCCGACTTCGAAGCCTCGCCGCGCAACGCGGCCGAATGGCGCAGCGCACGCCGCGCCTGCCTCGAGTTGATCGCCGGCCGCGACGCCTGCGCCAAATTGATCGTCGCAGGGGAGCGCGAGGCCGGCGAGTACGAAGAACTGCTCCGCGATCTGGCGCGTTTCGCGCCGAAGACGCCGCTGTACGTGCAACCGGTCACACCGATCGGCGAAGTGCGCGCGGCGTCCATGGAATTGATCCGATCCGTCGTGGAGGACGCCCTTGAACTGGG
>JANMRV010000010.1:0-2898 GCA_031388685.1 Planctomycetota bacterium | reverse complement strand
TCGCAGAAGAAGCCCGTCTTGTGCCCGCCGCTGGGTCGCACGGTGTATTCGATGCCGTGTTCGCGGACCGTCTGCTCGCCGGGATCGCGCGTGTCTTCCTCGGGCTGAAAACCTTCGGCGCGCGCCGCGTTGTTGGGCACGCGGTGCAGGCACGTGAGCTCGGGATACAGCTGCCCCAGCGCCCACTCGATGTCTTCGCGCAGCTTGAAAAAACCGAGCGAGTGGTACTCGCAGACCAGCACGTTCGCGATCCGATCGACGATCAGGCCCGGCAGGTCGTCGCCCTCGGCGTGCGCCACGCGGTAGGCGTCGGTGACCTCCGGCAAGCGCAAGAACTTGCGGCGCAGATCGTCGGCCGACTTCAGGCGCTTGAGCAAAAACTGGCGCGGCTTGTCGAGATCCGTGCGCCGTCCGCGCGCGAGCATGCGCACGCGAATGTCCGAGGCCGAGTTGTACAGGCCGTGGCCGAGGAAACGACCCGAGCGATCGAGCACCTCGATGATCGAACCGTCGAGCGGCCGCGCCATGAAGTCGCGCACCTGGCGCGCGAAGATCCATGGGCCGGTCGTAACTTCCTCGTCGGAATCGAGTTGTACGGAGCGCACGTCCGCCGAGGGTTGCCCGGGGCGAGCTCCCACTTGTCCACTCTCGAACTCTCCGCCCGCTCCTGCTTCGGCGTTGCCTTCGCCCTCGGCACGCTCTTCCGGATCCTCCTGGGTCTCGCCCTCGCGCGTCGGATCGAACGGCGGCGGAAGGCTCGGGTCGGGTCGATCGTCGCGCTGCGGCCGTCCGTAGCTCGGCCTGCCGCCGCCTCGATCGTTGCGACGCGCATCGTTGCCGCGACCAAAGTTGGAGCGCCCACCATATTGGGGGCGCAGCGGTCCGCCGCGGTCGTCGTAGTTTCCCGGAGTCATGGGGGCAAAGAGGATACGGAAATCGGGCGTGCTTGGGTGAGCGCAATCGGCTTCGTTTGCGGCGGCGGACGCTGCGTGCGATCCTGCCTGCCATGTTGAGCTTCGTTCTGGCGCAAATTCTGGCCGTCAGCGGCGCCCAATGGGTGCCGGAGGACCCCGGCCTCGCCCCGCGCATCGTGACGGTCCTGATCGAGGGCGAGAAGATCCGCGAAGTCGGAGAAAACCTCGCCGTGCCGGCCGGCGCGCGCGAAATCGACGGCCGCGGCCTTTTCCTCTGCGCAGCGCCGATCGACGGCTTTGCGTATTGGGATCAGGCCCACGACTCGCTCTACGCGTCGGCGGGCATCGCGCTGTTGTGCGACCACGGCAACAGCGTGTTGCGCGTGCTGGAAGCGAAAGCCTCAGCGGCGCGCGCGGGCTTTCCGGCGCTGCGCATCGCGGGCCCGGTGATTGACGGCTTTCCGCCTTCGACCACGGACGCTTCGGTCGCGCGCACGGCAGTCGAGGCACAGGCGCAGATCGAGCCGTTGTTTTCCGAGGGCATCGATTTCGTCGCTTTTCAATCCAACCTGACCGCCGAGCCGTGGCGCAAGTTGATCGAAGTGGCGCACGCCAATCATCGGCAGGTCTGGGGGCCGCTGCCGCGCGGCATCGGTTGGAGCGATGCGCTCGATGCCGGACAAGACGGACTCTTGTTCCTCGATGCTCTGATGCCGCAGGGTCGAGCCTGGGACAGCGTGACGATCGCCGAATTCGAACCCGCGATCACGAAGCTAGGCGAAAAACACGCGCGCATTGTGCCCTTCCTCAATGGCAACGCGCGTCTCCTGGCAGCGAACACTGCGCAGTCGCCCGAGCTCGACTCGCTCTCGCCTGAATTCGCGAACTACTGGCGCAGCGAACTCGCGGCGCGCGTCGCGATGTTCAAGGACGACACGGCCAAGCTGGATTTCATGAATCGCGGCCGGAAAGCCGTCGCCACACAGCGCGCACTGCTCGTGAAATTGCACGCGGCCGGCGCCCAACTCGTCCCCGGCAGCGGCGCGCCGCACCCGTGGTTGTTTCCCGGAACGGGCCTGCACGATGAACTTTCGCTCTGGCAGAGCGCCGGGCTCGCGCCGCGCGAAATTTTGCGCCTGGCGACGCTCGGCGCGGCTCGCGCGCTTGGAATCGAAGCTGAGCGCGGTTCGATCGCAGCGGGCAAATACGCCGACCTGGTCCTGCTCAGCGCGGATCCGTCCAAGGACATCGGCGCGCTGCGCAAACCCGAATGGGTCGTGCTGCGCGGACACGCGACTTCGCGGGCCGATCTCGATGCCGCGCTGGCGGGGCTGCGCGAACGGCAGTCGCGCGCCCAGGCCGACGCCACTCGACCGATCGAGGTCGGCAATCCGCCGAGGGTCGAGGGCGAGTTGGTGCTCGCAGGCTATTGCGAGACCTCGGCCCTCGGCGTTCGCAGCGCGGCGGAGCGTTACACGATCGTCCAGGCAGCCGACGGCAAACTCTCTTTTTGCGGCATGCGCGTCGTGCCGCAAGCGGATGGCAGTCACGTCGAAATCGAAAGCCTGCTGCGCCTGGCAGAGGGCCGCCTCGAGTACTTCCTGCTGCGCCTGCGCAGCGCGAAGCACGAACTCTCGGTCGAGGGTCACTACACCGCCAATCAGATGCGCGTCGAACGCAAGGTCGATGGTGTGCACGTCGATCTTCAGACCTCGTCCACTCCCGTCTCGGTCGTCGATGTCGGCAGCGTGACCTCATTGCTTTGCATTGCCGCGACGCAGAACGGCGGCCCCTTTTCCGTGATGGAATTCCATGCGGGCCTGCAGCTGGAGGTCGTGCGCTGGGATCTGCAGCTGGAGCACGACGGCGCGCACTTCCTGCGCACGCCGGAAGGCCACAAGTGGGCGCGCTTCGACGAACGCGGAGCGTTGAAGGAGCTCAGCGAACAGCGCGGCAGCTCGGGCGTGAAGACGCTTGGCACGAA
>JANMRV010000003.1:0-1083 GCA_031388685.1 Planctomycetota bacterium | reverse complement strand
CGGCCGAGTACATGCCGGTCAACGCCAGGATGTCCGCGAAGTTGAGTCCGATCGCGCGTACATCGACGCGGACGGCATCGCCGGCGAGTGGCAGCAAGGCCTCGTCAGCAAGTCGCAGTTGCGCCAGATCGCCGGGCTTTTGGATGCGCCAGGCTTGGCGCTGCAAGACTGTCATGGTCGGTATTCCTCGATCGCACGACCCTCGGGATCGTCTCGAGCCGCGAGTTGCGCCCTGAGGCGGGCTCCGGGCGCAGGGGGGACGTCACAGATGCGGTTGGCCAGAGCGTGCCGCAGGCAGGATCCGGCTGCGGCGAGTCAGCGTGCCATCGACAGCGCGGCGGCTGGGATTGCCGCGGGGAGGGTAGCAGAGGCGCGGGCGGACAGCGAAGGACCGTTCGCCTTGCTGTGCGAAGGCGGCGCGGAATAGACTTCCCGCCCTTGTTCGCAGAACTGTTCCCTGCTCGTGAAGATCCGCCCGCGGCCAACCCGGCGCGGCTCGCTCGACGCCGAAGGTTGAAGTCGTGAGCAGGCCCGCGATCGAGATCGACCGGCTCGGGTTTCGCTACCCAGGCAGCGCCACGGATGCCCTGAGCGATTTCTCGCTGTGCGTGCCCGAAGGCTCGTTGTTCGGACTGCTCGGCCCCAACTGATCCGGCAAGACCACGCTGGTCTCGATCCTGTCCGGGATTCTGCCCGCGCCCCGGGACAAGGTCCGCATCGGGGGCCTCGAGCTTTCGGCGCGCCTGCGCGAAATCCAGGCCTCGAGCTCGCTCGTGCCGCAGGAGTACGCGTTCTACCCAAGGCTTTCGGTGCTGGAGAACTTGCGCTTCTTCGCCGGCGTTCAGAGGATTCCGCGGGCCGACGTGCAGGGCCGCATCGATGACGTTTTGCAGATCACCGGTCTTTGCGAAGCGAGCACCAAGCGGGCCGAACATTTCTCCGGTGGAATGAAGCGCCGGCTCAACTTCGCGATCGGCATGCTGAACAGGCCGCGGCTGCTTTTCCTCGACGAGCCCACGGTCGGCATCGATCCCCAGGCGCGGGCCAACCTGATTGAATTCATCCGCCAGCTCGTCGCCGAAG
>JANMRV010000898.1:0-5505 GCA_031388685.1 Planctomycetota bacterium | reverse complement strand
GGAGCAGCTCTTCCCGGGCTCGAATTTTGCGACGGGTTTCACACTGACCGTGCAGACCGGAAATGGCGGCAATGCGACGCTCCCATCGCAGGTTTATCTAGACAGGTTGCGTTTCGAAGTGCCGCAGCCCGCGCTAGACGTGCAATTCGTGGCTAGCCCTACGCAGATCAACACCGACGAACAGGTCGCGTTCACCGACCAGACGATCGGTGGATCCTCATGGGTCTGGAATTTCGGCGACAACAGGGGATCCAACGAGCAGCACCCCACCCACGTCTACACCCAGGCGGGAGTCTACACCGTGAGCCTGCACGTCAGCGCGCCAGGTACGCAGGGTGAACTCGTCAAGACGGGCCTCATCGTCGTCCTCGCGCCCACGGGCACGGTGGACTTCGTCGGCCAGCCGACCACGGTCGCAGTCAACTCTCCCGTGCTGTTCACGAATCTGTCCAACGGCAACTTCAACAACGTGTGGCTGTGGGATTTTGGGGACACACAGACGTCCTCGGAATCGGGCTTCGGGACTCCGGTCAGCCACAGCTACACGACGCTCGGCCTCAAGTCGGTCGAGCTCACCGGGACACTGACCAACGGCGTGCAGCTGCCGTTGGTGAAGACGGACTACATCGATGTCCAGACTCCGGTGTCGATCATCTCGCACCCGCAGAGCATCAGTGTCAACCTGGGGCAGACTGCCAATTTCACGGTAGTGGCCAATGGCACAGCGCCTCTGACTTATGTGTGGCGTCGCGACGGCGTGACGATTCCGGGCGCGCCCGACGCGCCGAACTATACGACGCCGCCGACCACGCCGCAGGACAACGGCGCCAAGTTCCGTGTCCGCATCACCAACGCGCTCAACTCGGCGCTCAGCAACGAAGCCACTCTGACCGTCGTCATTCCGCCGGTGATCTCGGTGCATCCCGCGCCGACGACCGTGCCGGTCGGAGCGCAGGCTGTCTTCACGGTCACGTTGCAGCCCGGCACAGGGACGGCGCCGCTGACTTTCACATGGCGCAAGAACGGTGTCGCGATTCCTGGTGCGCCTAATTTGTCGAGCTTCACGACGCCGCCGGTCTTGCAGACGAACAACGGCGAGCTCTACAGCGTCCGCATCGCCAACACCGCGGGGTCCGTTGTCAGCAACGATGCGCTGCTGACCGTTTCCGCGGCGCCGACCCCGCCGTCCATTCCTCCGGGAGGCCAGCCCGCGAGCCAGACAGTTTGCGTGGGTTCTCCCGCGAGTTTTTCGGTGACGGCGAACGGCTCACCTCCGCTGGTTTTCCAATGGCTGAAGAACGGATCGACGCCCGTCGGGACCAACAGCAACCAGTTCGTGATTCCCTCAGCGACGACCCAGGACGCTGCCCAGTATTCCTGTCGCGTGAGCAACGCCCAAGGCAACGTGACCAGCCAGAACGCGACGTTGACGGTCAACTCGGTGCCCACGATTTCGGCGGGGCCAGTCAGCCAAGCCGTCTGCAGCGGGAGTCAGGCGCAATTCTCGGTGACGGCCAACGGCGGAGGCTTGAGTTTCCAATGGCTCAAGAACGGATCAACGCCTGTCGGAACCAACAGCAGTACGTTCGTGATTCCATCGGCGCTGCCCAGCAACGCGGGTCAATACTCTTGTCGCGTCAGCAACCCATGCGGCACGATCACGAGCGGCGCAGCCTCGTTGACCGTAAACGTCCCGCCTAGCATCACGACACAACCCGCCTCGACCATGTTCGTCGTCGAGCTCGGGTCCAAGGAGTTCTCGGTCGCCGCCAGCGGTACCAACCTCAATTTCGCGTGGACCAAGAACGGAAGCCCGATCGGCACCAACTCGTCGGCCGTCGTCATCGGGCCGGCTTCTTTCGCGGACGATGGCGCGCAGATCCGCTGCACGGTCTCGAATTCCTGTGGTTCCGTGCTGAGCAACCCGGGCACGCTACAGGTGGCCAAGAGGTGGTCTGTGATCTACACCAACACCATCAGTGTCCGGTGCTTTGCTTGCCATCAGAGCGGTAACGGCGGCGGCAACCTGCGGCTAGACGGCGGGGCCAGCGCCGTGCACGGGCTCACGGTCAACAAGGCCACGCAGGGCGCCAACGGATGCGCGGGCACGTTCCGGATCAGCGGAGGGAATCAAGCCGACCCGCTCCACAACCAGGGGATTCCGACCGATAGCATCTTCTACAACATCCAGAACGGCGCGTTTAGCCTCTGCATGACGCAGGACCACACGACACTCTTCCCTCCCAACACCCCCCCCCTCGACGCCGCGCAGATCCTCGAGATCGAAGAGTGCATCAAAGCGGGCATCCCGAACAACTGATGCGGGCCAAGAGCGCGGCCCCTCGGCCGCGCTCATCGCGCTCCCACAGGACGGACGGGGACGAGCGGAATCAACCGCCGACTTTTCTGCCGTTCGAGCCAGTGGGCGGCTTGATGTTCGTCGCCCGAATTGCCGGCATGGAGCACCGGACGGCTGCTGATCCTTGTACGCGGTGCCGAGCGCGGACAGCGCAAAGCTGCAGTGGATGATCACCTGCCACTCGATGCCCTGTGGAGTGACATGGGCCACAGCGCCTTCACTGCCCGCATCGATGGCGCCCAGGCTCCTGAGGGCGGTGAACGTGCTCAGGGGATGGATCGAGGAGCTGCCGATGATCGCCATCGGCGGCTTGACCTTGGGCAGGCCGGCAGTGCCGTGACTCGGACATTCCGGCTGATCCGTGTGGCCGGCGAAGCGCAAGCGCGAAACGAAAGTCCCGTAGCCACCGACGCTGACCATCACCAACAGGCTGAAGGACTCATGCCGGGAACTCACCCGGCGACGAGGGCGTTCAGACCGGCTTGAAGTAGACGCAGTACACGGCGATCGCGATCAAGGCCAGCGCGACGAGCGAGTACACACGCGCCAGCGCTGGACTGCGAAAGGCAAGACCGGCAAGCGCGGAGACGCCAAGCCAGCAGCCGATCTTGATCAGGAGCCAGAGCGGGAAGCCGACATTCAGCTTGGCCTGCAGACCGAAGCCCGCCACCAGCATCAGCAGGCTCGCAATGCCGGTGTACATCATCAGTCGGCGCTTGTTCTCCGGCTTTGGGGCGATGAAGGCCTGGAAGCTGAAAGCCACGAGCACAAAGGCGGACAGAACGTGGGCGACGGAGTAGATGAGCGGGTTCATGTGGAACTGATTGGGCCAGATCCGGGCGTCCGGTTCCAGGCAATCCTGCCCCACGTTCGCCCGGGGCCTGGCGCAGCGGCGCGCGGATGGGGTTGTGGGTGCGCCGAAGGTGGCCTGCCGATGAAACTGCCCCGCATGATTGTGCAGAACTCGCGCTAAAGGCGCTTCGCTGCTCGACTTGGGACGGTGCTCGCCGGGGCTGCACTTGAACGGTCACAAGTCCAGGCCGCGAACGGAGCTAGCGCGAGTTCAGCACAATCATGCGGGGCAGTTTCCCTGCCGATCCCTGGCCACAGCGTTGTCCAGGGTTGCCGCGGTCCTCGGGCGAGCCCGCTCGATTGCCTACGCACAGTGTCCATCCGGTCTGCGCATTGATCGGAGGTCCGGAGTGCAATCGGGTGCCTACGCTCAGGGTGCTTACTGCCGATACGAAACGTGGCGGTCGTCGATTCGCTTTCGAGCTCCCCATGAGAACCCAGAGTGCGCTCTCCTGCCTCTTGCTGTCAGCCCTCTTCGCTGCGTGCCAGCCGGCCCAAGGCGATGAAGCGATGTGGGGTCCCGCGGTCCCCTCCGCTCAAGTCGTCGAAGAGATCGAAGTGCCGCCGCCGCCGTTCAGCGAGGGCGTGTTCCCCTGCTCGGATTGTCACGATCCGGAAATCGCCACGAACACGCGCCGCCGCAAGCTGAAGACGGCGCACCAGGAAATCGAATTGCGCCACGACGTGGAGCACCGCTGGTGCCTCGACTGCCACTCGGCGGTGGACCACGACAAGCTGCACCTCGCCAGTGGGGAGCTGATCGACTTCACCGAGTCGTACAAACTGTGCGGCCAGTGCCACGGCGACAAGTACCGCGACTGGCGCGCGGGTGTGCACGGACGGCGCAGCGGCTCGTGGGACGGGCACAAGACATATCTCCTGTGCGTCAATTGCCACAACGCGCACTCGCCGGCCTTCCAGCCGCTGCAACCGAAACCAGCTCCCGTTCGTCCGCATGGAGGTGCACTGTGACAAAGATCGAAATCGACAACGAGACCGACAGCTCGCGTCGAGAGTTCCTGTGCGCCCTGGCCGGCTGCGCAGCCGCGATCGCCGGCAGTTGCAGCGAGATCACGCACACGCCGTTTTTTCAGAAGCGCTTCCGCGAACTGACGGAGGGCGAGCGCGGCGAGATCCTCGCCGATCTCATGAAGCAGCAGAGCGAGCGCTTCGGCAAGGCGATCACGATCGATGACAAGCCCGCGCAGGAAGGCGTGCTGTTCGGCTACGCGCTCGACATCTCGCGCTGCGTCGGCTGCCGGCGCTGCGTGTACGCATGTGTCGAGGAGAACAACCAGAGCCGCGATCCGCAGGTCCACTGGATTCGCGTGCTGGAGATGGAGAAAGAGAAGGGCATCGACTTCGCCCACGCCAACGCCTACTACGACGCCGAAACCGTGCCGCGCCCCGGGCACTTCTATCTGCCGGTGGCTTGTCAGCAGTGCGAGAATCCCTCCTGCGTCAAGAGCTGCCCGGTCGGCGCCACGTGGAAGGAACCCGACGGCATCGTCGTGATCGACTACGACTGGTGCATCGGCTGCCGCTGCTGCATGTCGGCCTGCCCCTACGGCGCGCGCCACTTCAACTGGAGCGATCCGACAGTGCCGGCCGAGGCGCTGAACGCGGACACGCACTACCTGGGAAACCGGCCGCGCATGAAAGGCGTGGTCGAGAAGTGCACGTTCTGCATCCAGCGCGTGCGCGACGGACGCTATCCGGCCTGCGTCGAGATTTGCCCGGTCGGCGCGCGCAAGTTCGGCAACCTGCTCGATCCGTCGAGCGAGGTGCGCTACGTGCTCGAGCACAAGCGTGTGTTCGTGCTCAAGAACGAACTCAACACGCGTCCGAAATTCTTCTACTTCTACGGCCTGTGAGATTGGGAACCACCCCGTGAACAGCATCAGGCTCTTCGCACGTTTCGCCCTCGACAGCGCGCGCATCGTCACGCGAGGCAACTGGCTCTATTGGACCTGGGTCGTGACTCTGCTCGCGGTGATCGCCGCCGGGGCTGCCGCCTGGGTCCACCAGGCGAGCGCCGGATTGATCACGACGAACATGCGCGATCAGGTCTCGTGGGCGTTCTACATCGGCAATTTCACGTTCCTCGTCGGCGTGGCCGCCGCGGCGGTGTTGCTGGTGATTCCGGCCTACGTCTACAACTGGGGTCCGATCAAGGAAGTCGTGATCCTGGGCGAGTTGCTCGCGATTTCGTCGATCGCCATGTGTGGCCTGTTCGTCACCGCCGACGTCGGCCATCCCGAGCGGCTGTGGCACCTGATCCCCGGACTCGGCCA
>JANMRV010000811.1:0-1208 GCA_031388685.1 Planctomycetota bacterium | reverse complement strand
CGCTGACCTCGTTCGACGAGTTGGTGGTCATCGCCGGGCCGGATCGGCGCTGACCAGCGCTGCAATCGAGAGGCGTCAAGCTTGCGGTCGCGATCGAGGCAGGCCTGATCCGCGAATTCTGCACAGGGATGCCACCGCGGTGAGCGTGCGTGCCACTGAGCCTTCGTGCGCAATGGCGATGGCGAACGAGTGCGGCGCGAGCCGGAGGGGACGGTGCTGTACCGTGCGGTGCAGGCTGCATGGGGGTCGTTCGTGGGCGGAGCTGAGGCGAGGCAACGGTCGGTGCCGCCCTTCTGCACGCGGGAGGTCGCTGCGTTCTTGCGATGTGGCGTGTTGGCCCATGGCCTCGCCCGCGTGGTCTGCGATGGCTGCAAGCGGGAAGAGGTGGTGGCGTTTTCGTGCAAGGGTCGCGGCTTCTGCCCGTCGTGCGGAGGAAGGCGCATGTCCAATGATGCCGCACACCTCGTCGACGAAGTTTTTCCCGATGTCCCCGTGCGCCAATGGGTGCTCTCCTTCCCCTATCGCATTCGCTACCTGCTGGCCTACGACCCAAAACTCCTCTGCGCGGTGCGGCGCATCTTCGTGCGCAGTGTGCAGGGTTTTCTAGAGCGCCAGGCACGCGAGCAGGGGCACGCTGGCGCGCGCGGTGGATCGGTGGTCTTCGTGCAGAGATTCGGAAGCGCGCTCAATCTCAATCTGCACTTTCACTCGCTCGTGATCGACGGCACGTACAGCTGCGCGCCGGCAGAGCTTGCGCCAAGATTCCATGCTGCGTTGCCGCTCGAGGACTCTGATGTCGAAGAACTCGCGCGCACGCTGCAGCGGCGCGTCACGCGCTATCTCGAGCGCCGGGGTCACCTGCCCCGCGAGAGCGCTGTCGACGACGAGTCTTCCGAGCGCGAGTTGCTCGCTCTGATCAGCGCCGCCTCGGTCCAAGGTAGCGCCGCCTTGCAGCCAGAGAGCAAGCCGCCCGTCGCGCGTCTTGGCCGAGGCAGCGCGGCTCGCAGGCCAATGCTGCCCGGCTCGCTGTGCTTTGACCACGAGGGCTTTTCGCTGCACGCACAGGTGCTCGTGCCCCAAGGACAGCGCGAGCGCCTCGAGCATCTCTGCCGCTATGTCGCGCGACCAGCGATCGCCACAGAGCGGCTTTCGCTCGCCCGCGATGGTCGCGTGATCTACGGATTGCGACGGCACTGGCGCGACGGCAC
>JANMRV010000806.1:0-7539 GCA_031388685.1 Planctomycetota bacterium | reverse complement strand
CGACCTCGGATTCGGGCCCGACAAGGGACTCGATTGGGGTGGCCTCGATCCTTGGCCGGGGCACACGCCTTTCCAGGCGCTGGTCAATTCGCAATTCAACGTGTTCGCGCTCGATGCAGAGCTTTTCGGCTGGAGCGCGGGCGCGATGTTGTTCCTCGCCTTGGCGCTCCTGTGGAGCCCGCGCCGTCAACTTGTGCGGATCTGCGCGGCGGCGATTTTCGTGATCGTCTGCGCGAACGGACTGTACTGGTTCTCCGGAGGACCGGATTTCGGCGCGCGTTATTGGTACATGGCGATCGTGCCTTGCATCCTGCTCGCCTGTGCTGCGTTCGAGGCGCTGTGCGAACGCCTGAAGATCCATGCGCCGCGCGCGCAAGTCGCGTTGGCTCTGGCGTGCTTCAGCGCGCTCGTCACGTTCATTCCCTGGCGCTCGTTCGACAAGTACTTCCATTACCGCGGCATGCAGCCCGGCATCCGCGAACTCGCGAGCGCGAATCACTTCGGCCGCAGCGTGGTGCTCGTTCGCGGCGAGCGCCATCCTGACTATGCCTCGGCGATGGCCTGCAACCCTCTCGATTGGGAAGCCGATGCGCCGATCTACGCCTGGGATCGCGGCATCGGCGTGCGCAAGGCGCTCCTCGCGCACTACAGCGACCGGTCGGTCTGGATCGTCAACGGTCCGACGCGCACCGGCCGCGGTTTTGAAATCGTCGCCGGACCCTTCAAGGCCGAAGAAGTGGAATACTGGGAGTTGAAATGAGCGCCCGCGCGGATTTCAAGGTGCTCTCCGGCCAGCGCTGCGTCGTCTTCGGAGCCGCGGGTTTCATCGGCCGCTGGGTGGCGCGTGAATTGTGCGCCCATGGAGCGCGCTTGACGCTGCCTGTCCGCGACTTGAAACGTGCCAGTGAAGTCTTCGACGCCTGGGAAATCCTGGGCGACATCCGCGAGACCGACCTTGCGCAGAGCGGTGTCGCGACAGCGTTGATCGAGTCGGTGCGGCCCGCGCTAGTCTTCAACCTCGCCGGCTACGGCGTCGACCGCAACGAGCGCGATCACGAGCTCGCGCAGCGCATCAACACCGAGTTGCCCGAAGAAATCGCTTCGGCCCTGGCGCGCGCGCGCGATTTGAACTGGGGCCATCAGGTTTTCGTGCACACGGGGACGGCGCTCGAGTACGGCCGTTTGCGCACGCACTTGAAGGAAGAAGAACGCGGCGCGCCGATGACTCTCTATGGCACGAGCAAGTTGCGCGGCAGCGATGTCTTGCTCCAGCGCGCCGGCGGAGTCGGACTGCGCACGATCGTCGCGCGCCTGTTTACGGTCTATGGGCCCGGCGAACACCACGGGCGTCTGTTGCCGTCGCTGCTCGAAGCCGCGAAGCGCGAAGACGAATTGAAGTTGAGCTCCGGAACGCAGCGGCGCGATTTCACGTATGTAGCTGATGTTGCCGAAGGCCTGGTGAGACTCGCGCTAGTCCCCGCCGCCGTCGCGCCCGAGCCGAAGATCGTCAACCTGGCCACGGGCACGCTGGCGAGCGTGCGCGACTTCGCCATGCTCGCCGCCCGCGTGCTCGCGATTCCCCCCGCGCGCATGCACTTCGGCGCCATGCCGACGCGGCCGGAGGAAATGGAACACGCGGAGGTTTCGATCGATCGGCTGCGCACGTTGACGGCGGGCTGGACACCGCAGACGACGATCCTCGAAGGTGTCGAACGCGCGCTGGCTTTCATGCGCGAGCGCGGGCCGTTGCCGTGATGGGGCGGCCAAGCGCGCGTCGCTGGTACCGGTAGCCGGGGGAGTCAGCCCGGGGCAAAGTGGCTGAAGGACTGCCGCCCAAGGGCGCGCACGATTGAGGCTCGATCCGACCCTTGTAGAAATGATCGCTGGCGTACCTAGGTCACTCCGCGACATCTCCAGACTCGCTTCGACGAGTATGAATGGGTACGCGCAGCAACTGTTGCAGAATTTGCAACGGTTGAAGCCGAGGGTAGCAAGCACGTGGCGTGAGGCATTCAGTGCTGCAGCCTCGACGAGGGCGCCTCAGTTGGCATGCGTCGGGCAACGGTTGAGCGCCGTGGGCAAGTTGAATGCAGGCCTCATTTCTGCAGCAAACGCGCCACCCGCCTGCGCCAGTCGATCCACAAGGAGTCGCTCACCGCGTAGCCCACGGGCGCGTGGTGGTATGCTCACTGCGCAGTACGATTCAGCTGATGAAACGAACTGCGCGCACATCGTGTCGGTCTCTGGTTACGGGGCAAAACGCATGGCACCAAGGTTCGGAGCCGCACTGAGTGCCCTTGCCGTCTCCACGGCCCACTTTGTCATTCTCCGGCGCTTCTGTTCCGCCAACGGCGGTCTCGAGTCCATCTACTATCAGGATGATGGAACTAGCTGGATCATACTGATGGCACTGCATGCTACCGGAGTGCTGGCGTTCGCGTGCTCGGCCGTTTCGCTTTGGAGAGCGTACAGATCAGAGCCTGCGACGCAGGCGACAGGAGCAGGGCGCCGCGCTTTCTTTCCGGTCGCGGTCAGCTACGGACTCTCTGCGGTGGGCGTGATCGCAATGATCTGCCTCGATCGGGCTTCAGCTAGCGCCTACGGTTCTGCCCTGTTCTTCTGACCGATGTCTTGACCAACTTCCCACGCATCAGCCGTAGGCGTCAGTCGACCCCCGACGCTCCTTCAGTGACGAGCTCGACTGTGTCGAGTGAAAGCCGATCGGTTAGGATTCTGCACTTCGTACCCACCGCCGAAACCGTCGCGTCCCAAGGAGGCCCAGCATGAAACTCGTTGAACGCTCCTTCCGTTTGGAAGCGCCCGAGGGACTGGGAGGCAGACCTCGGCCTGAACTCATCGGCCCCGTGCTGGCGTCGCTGCATGACACGCTGCAGGACTCTGTTCGCATGGGCTTTTTGCATTCCAGCCGTGCGCGCGGTCGAATTTCCGCCGAGCTCATGGCGGCCGCCGCGGTTCGGTACATCGGCCATTCCGCGGACGGCGAAAACGCGACGCTGCTTCGCTTTGAAGTCGCACCGTTCGGCAGCGTGGCGTCAGAACTGTTCCAGCAGAAATTGCTCTGGGACGACGGGCCGCAGCGGCATCAGACCGCGTTCGAGCTGTTGGGCTCGGCGCTGATCGACATCGCTACCAAGCGGGAGGAAAGCAACCGGTTCGACTCTGGCCTGCTGCGGCGGATCGCCAGGTACAAGCGCTCCCTCGATGTCGGGGTCAGTTGCATCGGGATGCCCGACACGGATCGAACGAGCCGAGGCCGGATCGACCGCCAGGTGTTGACGGCAGCGTCTGAACTTCTTGAAGTCACGCCTGCGCCGCAGCGCGTGCGAGTGGCTGGCCGGCTCGACCTCATGGGCGCGAGTCAAGCCGTCCTGAAACTCGTTGTTCGGCCGGGCGAGATCGTGACCGCGATTTGGGATGGGACGGCTACGGTTGAGAGCTTCCGCGACTTGTTCAATCGCGATGTCATCCTGGAAGGACAGGCTGTGTTCCGGCCGTCCGGTTCTCTGTTGCGGATCGATGCCGATGCGATCGCCCTGGGCTCCGCGAACGCCGACTTCTTCCGACACGTTCCTAGCGGCGCGGTTCGGAGCGACTATCAAAGGCTTGCGCGACTGAAGGCTGGTGACAAGTCCACCTACGCGCAAATCCTCGGGAGCATTCCGGCTGGGGAGACTGACGAGGCATTCGTCGCCGCGATCGAGGACTTGAGCTGAGTCTATGGCAGCTGCCGGCGCGTATATGCTCGACACCAACATTGTTCTCCTCGCAACGCGTGCGGGAAGTTCCGCCTCCGCGGCAATCGACGCACGTTTCGGCCTCAGCCAATCACAATTCCGCCCTGCGATCAGAGAAGTCTCCGTCGGCGAGTTGCTCGCCTTCGCACGTTCCTCGAAGTGGGGCGAGTCGCGCCGACAGAAACTTCGTCTTGCGATCGACCAGATGCTCGTCATTCCGATCTCACGGGCAGAGATTCACGCGCGATGGGCGGAGCTGTACTCGCACGCCAAGGCCAAGGGCCTTGCCATCCAGCACGATCACAACGACGTTTGGATCGGCGCGACTGCAAGTGTCGCAGGGATGACGCTGCTGTCCACGGATAGGAAAGCGTTCCTGCCACTCCGGGGTACTGCTTGGCTCGACGTCATCGTCATCGATCCGAGCACTGGGCATTTGGTCTCCTAGGTCGTCAGATGAGCAACCTGACTTTCAGCACTCCCGAGTCGGGCGGCGACTTTCTGCTCTACCAGACGGATGCCGGCCGCACGCGCATCCAGTGCCAATTCGAGGTGAGACGATTTGGCTGACGCACGCGGCCGTCGCGGAGCGTTTTCAGGTGGGCGAGCCGCCGTTCATGAGCAATCAGAACGTATTTGCGCTGGGAGAGAGCTGAAGGCGCTGGCAACTGTTCGGAAAGTCCGAACAGTTCGATTGGAAGGCAAGCCACGAGCGGAGCAGGAGTATGCGCGCTATCACGCGTTGATGGACGCGCAGCCTCGCGCCGTGGATGCTGACTTCGAGAAGGTGGTGAAGGCATTGAAGAAGCCGGCCAAGTCCGCGCGCAAGAAGAAGACATGAGACCCCGGCTGTCCGCACGCAGAGGCTCTGGAACTACTGCAACAGCCTGAGCGACGACGGCTTGTCGCACGCTGCCCGCGCAGGGGTCGTCACGGCTCACATCACGGCCGACCTCGATGCGGCCCTGGAAAAGTTCGCGACAATTGCCGAGGACTTGAAGCGCAGAACGTAGCCGCCGATCAGACCGTCTCCGGCTCCATCTTGATCGCGCCGCAGGGGCACTCGCTCGCGCACACGCCGCAGCCTTTGCAGTAGTCGAGGTTGAACTCGAAGCGCTTGCCCGGGCCCAGTTTGATCACTGCGTTATCAGGGCACATGCCGTAGCAGTTGTCGCATTCGAAACAATTGCCGCACGACAGGCAGCGGCGCGCTTCGAAGAGCGCGTTGCTCTCGTCGAGTCCGCCCTGCACTTCGTCGAAGCTGGTCTGGCGCCGCAGGAGGTCGAGCGTCGGCCGTAGCGTGGCGGGCGCGTCGCTGTAGTACCAAGTGTTGAGCTTGTCGAAGCTCGCGACCTCGTGCTTGTGCGCCTGCGCCAACTCCACGCCGCGCAGCCAGGCGTCGATGTTCTTCGCGGCGTTCTTGCCGTGACCGATGGCCACCGTCACGTTGCGCTCGGCGGGCACCATGTCGCCTCCGGCAAAGATTCCGGCGTGACCGGTCATCATGCGCGCATCGACGGCGACGACTCCGTCCTTCACTTCAAGATCGGATACTCCCTCGAGCAGCGAAAGATCGACGTCCTGTCCGAGTGCCAGCACCAGCGAGTCGGCTTGCAGTGTCTCGAATTCGCCAGTCGGCTGCGGCTGACCCTTGGCGTCGAGCGTCATCTTCTCGATCCTCAATTCGCCGGCGTCGGCCTGTTTGATAGTCGAAAGCCACTTGATCAGCACACCTTCCTGCAGCGCCTCCTCGACCTCCAGATCGTGGGCCGGCATGCGTTCGCGCGTACGGCGGTAGACGATGATCGCTTCGCTGGCCCCGAGGCGTTTCGCCGTGCGCGCCATGTCGATCGCGGTGTTGCCGCCGCCATAGACCACGACGCGCCGGCCGAGCATCGGCTGCTCTTCGCCCTCCATGCTGCGCAGGACGCTGATCGCGTCGAGCACGCGCGCCGAATCGCCGGACGGAATGAAAGCGCGTTTGGCGATGTGCGCGCCGACCGCGAGGAACGCGGCGTCGGCCTGCTCCGTCTTCATCGCCTCCAGCAGATTTGCGACCTTGGCGCCGTAGCGGATCCGCACACCGAGTTCGACAATCCGCGCGACTTCGCCGTCGAGCACGTCGCGCGGAAGCCGGTATTTCGGAATCCCAAAGCGCATCATGCCGCCCGGCAGCGGACCCGCTTCGAGGATCGTCACGCGGTGGCCGCGCCGGCGCAGGTGATAGGCGGCGGAGAGCCCCGAAGGCCCGGCGCCGACAATCAAGACGTGTTTTCCGCTTTCCTCGCTCGGTGGTTCGAACTTCCAGCCCTGCGCGAGCGCTTGATCGCCGAGGAAACGCTCGACGGAGTTGATCCCGACCGGAGCGTCGAGTTTCGCGCGATTGCAGCTCGTTTCGCAACTGTGATAACAGACGCGGCCCATGATCGCGGGGAAAGGATTGTCGCGCGTGAGATGTCGCCAGGCGGCCTCGTAGTGGCCCGCCTCGGCGTGGAACAGCCAGCCCTGGATGTCCTCGCCTGCGGGACAACGCTCGTTGCAGGGCGGCAAGCGATCAACATAGACCGGCCGATTCGAACGCCACGAGCCGGTCTTGTTCGCCAGCGACGAACCGACATCGAGCGTGATCGCGAAGGGTTTTTGCCGCTTCATGGATTTGCCTCGCTCGTTTCGAGCAAGCCGTAGCGGCGGATGTTCGCATCCGCGAGTGACTGCAAATGCGCGATCACGTCGCTGCGCAGTTTGGGCGAGAACAAATGCGAAAAGCGCTTTTGCGGCTGCAGATATTCCTCGACCGGAACACGGCGGCGAATCCTCGAGACCCCCGTGACTCCGCCATGCTCCGCCTCGAAGACCGGGAAGAAACCGGATTCTTTAGCCAGTCGTGCGAGACGGATCGTGTCCTGTGAGAGCGCGCCCCAGCCGAGCGGGCAGGGCACGAAGACATGGATGTAGCGCGCGCCGTGCAGGCCCATGGCACGTTCGACCTTGGCTTCGAGGTCGCGCAGGTCGGCGACAGTCGCGGTCGCGACGTACGGAATGCCGTGGGCCATGGCGATGCGCGGCACGTTCTTGCCTTGGCCGAAGACGTTGCCGGGCTGTGCTCCGATCGCGGGCGTGGTCGCGGTGCGCGCGGCCGGCGGTGTCGCCGACGAGCGCTGCACGCCCGTATTCATGTAGCCTTCGTTGTCGTAACAGACGTAGAGCACGTCGTCGTTGCGCTCGAACATGCCCGACAGGCAGCCGAAGCCGATGTCAGTCGTTCCTCCGTCGCCGCCCTGGGCGAGCACCCGCACGTCCGAGCGGCCTTTGACCTTCAGCGCTGCCGCGATTCCCGTGGCCACCGCCGCGGCGTTGCCGAAGAGCGAGTGGATCCAAGGCAATTGCCACGAAGTTTCAGGATAGGGCGTCGAGAAGACTTCGAGACAACCGGTCGCGTTCGCGGCGATCAATTGCCCTTTCGCCGCGCGCAATGCGGCGTCGACGACGAAGCGCGCGCCGAGCGCTTCGCCGCAGCCCTGGCAGGCGCGATGTCCGCAGGTGAGCGCGTTGCTGCGCGCTTCACTGGACTGCAGCGAGCGTTGCTCGGGGCCGAGCAGGCGATTGCCTACCGTGAAGGTGCCGGTCTGATAGAACTTGACGATGTCGCGTTGCATGTGGATTTTTCAGTGCACGCGCGAAGCCACTGCGCCGATGTCGCGCAACATGCTTTCGGCGGCGGGTCCGCTGCGTCCCGCGACGCGTTCGCGCGCGAGTTGACGGTTGACGACGTTCCAATCGAGGT
>JANMRV010000783.1:0-4051 GCA_031388685.1 Planctomycetota bacterium | reverse complement strand
CATCGACGCGCTCGAAACTGCCATCGGACTGCATATACCAGCTTTGAGCCTCATCGTTCAAATTTGCGACCATGATCTGGTCGAGTACTTGCTGGTGAACCGTTGGGTTTTCAATGGGAGAAAGCACCTCGACGCGGCGGTCGAGATTGCGCGGCATCATGTCCGCGGAGCTGATGTACACGGCAGCCTTGGGCGACGGCAACCCCTCACCGCAGCCAAAACAATAGACGCGCGCATGCTCGAGGAAGCGGCCGATGATGCTCTTGACCCGGATGTTGTCGGAGAGGCCCGGCACGCCGGGGCGCAGGCAGCAAATGCCGCGCACGACGAGATCGACCTGCACGCCGGCCTGCGACGCGCGATACAGCGCCTGGATGATGCGCGGTTCGGCCAACGCGTTCATCTTGGCCATGATGCGCGCCGGCTTGCCGGCGCGCGCGTTGTGAGCCTCCCTGTCGATCAGCGCGATCAGGCTCTTCTGCAGCGTGAAGGGCGCTTGGTAGAGCTTCTTGAGCCGCCCGACGCGGCCAAGGCCGGTCAACTGCATGAACAACTTGTGCACGTCGTCGCCGATGTCGCGATCGTTGGTGAACAGCGAGATGTCCGTGTAGGCCTTGGCGGTGCCCACGTGGTAGTTGCCCGTGCCCAGGTGCACGTAGCGGCGCAGGCGCCGGTCTTCGCGGCGCACGACGAGCAGCATCTTGGCGTGGGCCTTGTAGCCGACGATTCCGTAGACCACGTTCGCACCGGCCTGCTGCAGGCGCGTCGCCAGATTGATGTTCGCCGCTTCGTCGAAGCGCGCACGCAATTCCACGACCACGGTCACTTCCTTGCCCAGGCGCGCGGCCTCGATCAGTGTCTCGACGATCGGCGAGTCCGGACCGGTGCGGTACAGCGTCTGCTTGATCGCCAGCACATTGGGGTCGGCCGCCGCCTGACGCAGGAAATCGAGCACCGGCGTGAAAGCATCGAAGGGATGGTGCAGCAGGATGTCGCCGCGCCGGATCGCGGCGAAAAGGTCGCGCTCCTGATCGATGCGCGGCTGCACGCGTCCGACGAAGGGCGGATACTTCAATTCCGGCCGCTGACACAGCGTGTGGATCGTGATGATGCGGTGCAGGTTCACAGGACCGGGCACGCGGAACAGCACGCTCTTGTCGAGTTCGAAGGTCGAGAGCAGGAAATCCGACATCTCCTCGGTGCATTCGCTGCCGACTTCCAGGCGCACGGCATCGCCGTAGTTGCGGCTGGACAACTCGCCCTTGAGCGCGCGCATCAAGTCGTCGGACTCTTCTTCGTCGACCCACAGGTCGGAGTTGCGCGTCAGACGGAAGGCCGCGCAGCTGGTCACTTCCATGCCGGCGAAGGCTTCGCCGATGTGCGCCTGCACGATCGCCGAGAGCAGCACGAAATCGTGGGGCCCGAATCCATCGCTTTGCGGCAATTGGATCAGGCGCGGCAACGAGCGCGGTACCTGCACTACGGCGACACCGCTGTTGCGACCGAAGTCGTCGTTGCCGACCACGGAAACGATGAAAGTCAGGCTCTTGTTCAGGATGCGCGGGAACGGGTGCGCAGGATCGAGGCCGACCGGCGTCAGGACCGGCAGCACATCGCTCTTGAAGTAGCGTTTGATCCAGCGCGTCTGGCGCGCATTCCACGCGCCGGAATCGAGGATGCGCACGTTGGCCGCTTCGAGCGCCGGCAACAGCTCGGAATTGAGCACGCGATACTGCAGCGCGACCAGTGCGTGCGCCACCTCGGAGATGCGCGCCAAGATGTCGCGCGGAGAGAGTCCGTCGGCTTCCCCCGTCGCGATTCCAAAGGCGGCCTGCTGCTGGAGACCCGCGACGCGGATCTCGAAAAACTCGTCGAGATTGTTCGAGGAGATAGCCAGGAAGCGCAGCCGCTCGAGCAGCGGCACGCTCGCGTCGCGGGCCTGTTCAAGGACGCGCGCATTGAACTCGAGCCAGGAAAGCTCGCGGTTCAGGTACAGCGCCGGATCCTGGAGATCGATCGGCTTGGGGGGAGTTTCTAGGGGCTCGGCCATGGGCGTGAGGATACTCTGGCGAGCGCTCCGGGCAGGCGGCCCACGCAGCTCCAAAGAACTTTCGGCCCGAGCTTCAACCGGTCTTTATGATCCAGAGTCCGCGCGCCCCTAAAACAGCCTTTCTGGCCCTGATCCGCCATGCCAGGGCAGTGCGTGCCGGGCCCCAGGAACCCGACAGCGAGCGCTCGCTTTCCGCGGAAGGCCGCGCCTCGTTCGAGCTCCAGCTCGCGCGCCTCGAGTCGATGAGGTTCGCCTGCGACCAGCTGTGGACTTCCCCCTGGAGCAGGGCGCGCCAGACCGCCGAACTGCTCGGCGCTCGCTTCGGGATCGTGCCCCAGAATCGCGAAGGACTTTGCAACGAGCTGGACACGCCCGTGGCGTTGGAACTGATCGCCGAAGCGACGGCCGCCGCGCGCGCGTCGCGCGTGGTCCTGGTGGGACACCAACCCTGGTTGTCGCTCCTGGCCCGCGGCCTAGGCGCGAGCGACGTTCGCGACCTGGAGTGCGGCGAAGTGATCTGGCTGACGCAGCGGGCGGAGACGAACTGGCCCTGCGCCGCACGGCTCTACCCCTAGTTGAGTTGAGCGCGCGACGGCGAACGACTGCGCCATTGCAAGCGTTGCATGCGACTGCTAGACACTCATCCGAGTCCTCGCTCGAGCGCACACCTTGACTGATACTTTCCCTTCCCAAGACAGCCAGATCGCGCTGCGGCTTTTCGTTTCCGGAGCAACGACGCCGGCCGCTCTGCGCGCCACCGAACAGGTTGCCGCACTGACCGCCGCGAGCGTGCGTTTCTCGACCTTCGAGGTCGTCGACGTGCAGAAAGATCCCGTCGAAGCGCGCAGCGTCGGCGTACTGGCGACTCCGCTGCTCGTCTTGAGTTCGAGCGCGCACGAATGGCGGATCCTCGGAGATTTCTCCGACGCGCAAATCGTGAGCTCGGCGCTGCTGGAAAACCTGGAAAGTCCCTCCCCGCGCGCCGAAGGACTCGAGCCCGAGGATCGATTCCACCGTTGGATCCATCGCGACAGCGACGGTGTCCTGATGGTCGGCGTCGACGGCCGCGTGCGCCATTCCAACCCGGCGGCCCAGCGACTGTTCGGCCGCAACGCTGAACAACTCCTGGGCCAGTGGATCGGCGTGCCCACGAGCGGTCTCGAGACGACCGTGCTGGAGCTTCTGCGCGAGGGCGAGCGCACGGTCGTCGAACTCAACGCCGTCGATACGGTCTGGAACGGCGAGGGCGTGATGCTCGCGGCGCTGCGCAACGTGACCAGCCACGCGCAGGCGGAAATGGCGCTGCGCATCAGCGAGGAACGCTACGCGCTCGCGGCGCGCGCGGCCAACGACGGGCTGTGGGACTGGGATCTCACCAGCGACAAGATGTACTACTCGCCGCGCTGGAAGACGATGCTGGGCTTCGAGGAGCAGGAGGTGCCCTCGCTGCCCTCGGAGTGGTTCGAACGCGTGCATCCCGAGGACCTCGAGCGCGTGCGCTCCGCGGTTGCCACGCACCTCGAGGGCACGAGCGTGCATTTCGAGAGCGAGTACCGGATGCTGCACAAGAACGGCAGCTGGCGCTGGGTTTTGTGCCGCGGACTTGCGGTGCGCGACGAAAACAGCCGCGCGACGCGCATGGCCGGTTCGCAGTCGGACGTGACCCACCGCAAGCTCGCCGAAGAACAGCTCGCGCATCGCGCGTTCTACGATCCGCTCACCAATCTGCCCAACCGCGCGTTGTTCGTCGATCGATTGCGCCAGGCCCTGCGGCGCGCGAGCCGACGCAAGGACTATCTGTTCGCGGTCCTTTTCCTCGACGTCGACCGCTTCAAGATGGTCAACGACTCGCTCGGGCACATGGCCGGCGATCGGCTCTTGGTCATGATCGCGCGGCGTCTGGAATTGTCGCTGCGGCCCGGCGACACGGTCGCGCGCCTGGGCGGCGACGAATTCACGGTGCTGCTCGACGATATCCGCGATGTCTCGGATGCGACGCGC
>JANMRV010000781.1:0-8337 GCA_031388685.1 Planctomycetota bacterium | reverse complement strand
CGGGTCGAGCTGGCGGCCAGGGAATTGTCCGGCCTCGGCGTGCGACGCGGCGATCTTGTCGGCCTTTTCGTCGAGCGCTCGCACTCGATGCTGATCGCGCTGCTCGCGATCTCGGCTTGCGGCGCCGCCTATCTGCCGCTTGATCCTGCGCTGCCCAAAGAACGGCTCGAGTACATCGTGGGCGACGCGTTCGGGGACTCGCCGCGCCGCTTCGTGATCTCGCAGGCCTCGCTGCAAGAGCGCCTGCCCGCCGATCTCTGCGCTGGCGCGATCGATCTTTCCTGGTTGCTCGGAACGCTGCCTCGCGCGAACGAGCACAGTGCACTCGAGCCCGCGCGCGGCAACGATGCGGCCTACGTGATCTACACCTCGGGCTCGACCGGACGGCCCAAGGGAGTCGAGGTCACGCAGTCCAACCTGATCAACTTCCTGGTCTCGATGCGCGCACGGCTCGGCCTCTCGCGTCAGGACGTGCTGCTCGCAGTCACGACTCTGTCCTTCGATATCGCCGGTCTGGAGCTGTACCTGCCGCTGTGCACGGGTGCCACAGTCGCGATCGCCACGCGCGAGGAGTCGAGTGATGCGGCGACTCTGGCCGGCTTGCTGGCACGATCGAACGCGACGTTCCTGCAGGCCACGCCCGCGACCTGGCGCATGTTGATCGAGTCCGGCTGGCAGGGCGCTGACGCACTCGTGGCGCTGTGCGGGGGCGAGGCCTTGCCGCTCGATCTCGCGCGCGATATTGCCGGTCGCACGAAGCAGCTGTTCAACCTGTACGGCCCGACCGAAACGACGATCTGGTCCTCGATCGACCGCCTGCCGCGCGAGGCGCGCGAAGTCACGATCGGTCGGCCGATCTGCAACACGCGCATGTACGTGCTGGGCCCGCAGCGCGAACTCTTGCCGCTTGGCGCAACCGGCGAGTTGTGGATCGGAGGCTTGGGCGTGGCTCGCGGCTATCTGCGGCGTCCTGAACTCACGGCGCAGCGCTTCATCGAGGATCCGTTCGCACAGCGCGCCGGCGCGCGCCTGTATCGGACCGGCGATCTCGCGCGTCGCCGCGCCGACGGTCGCATCGAATACCTTGGCCGTATCGACGATCAGGTCAAGCTGCGCGGCTTTCGCATCGAACTCGGTGAGATCGAAGCGGCGCTGCGCACACATCCGGCGGTCACGGACAGCGCAGTCGAGCTTTGCGAATTCGGAGTCGGCGACCAACGCCTGGTGGCCTGGTACGTCGCAGCGGACGGCCACGCGATCGACGACCTGGAGTTGCGCGAGTGCGTCGCGCGCCAACTTCCCGAATACATGCTGCCCAGCGCCTTCGCGCGGCTGGACGCGCTGCCTCGCACCCCAAACGGCAAGCTCGACCGCAAGGCGCTTCCGAGTGTTGGAGCTGCGGCCAGACAGGCCCTGTTCGTCGCCCCGCAGGGCGAACTCGAACTTGGCGTCGCACAGATCTGGCGCGACGTGCTGCAAGTCGAGAAGGTCGGCGCGCGCGATCGATTCTTCGACCTGGGCGGCCACTCGCTGCTCGCCATGCGCGCGATCACGCGCCTCGAAGCGCGCTTTGGCGTGCGCGTGCCGGCCCGCGACCTGATGCTTCAGAACCTGTCTCAGCTTGCCCAGGCCATTTCCGAGCGACACGCGCAGACTCGAGAGCCCGCCCCCCCCGCCGAGGCGCGCAAGGGCAGCGGCCTCTTGGGTGCCCTGCGCGGACTGTTCGGCAAGCCTCCGCCCGAAGCGTGAAGCGTGGGCGTTTGCTGGGCGCAGGCCGGCGAAATTTGCTCTTTCACTCCTCTCGAGTAAGAACTATTATCGATCCATGACCCGCGCGATCGCCGAGCGCCTGCGCAGCCAGGACATCCTGCCCTCCGCCCAGCGCGTGGCCGTCGCCAAGTTCGTGCTCTCGACCTCCACGCACCCTTCCGCCGAGGATGTCTTCAAGGCCATCCAGGACGAAGCACCGACGATCTCGCTGGCGACGGTCTACAACACGCTGCACCTCTTCGCCCAAAAGGGCTTGCTGCGCGAACTCGCCATCGCCGAGGGCAAACTGGTTTACGACTGCTGCATGCAGCCCCACCACCACATCGTCGACGTCGAAAGCGGTGCGATCCACGATCTGGCCTGGTCCGCGCTGCGCGTCGAGCGCGCCTTGGAAGCCGGCCGCGCCATGGGTTTCGAGATCGACGAGTACCAGGTCGTGTTGCGCGGGAAGCGCCGCGGCGCGCGACGCACGGCCGGCAAGGCCAAAGGCAAGTCCGCCTGAGGCAAGGCGCCGACTCAACTTCTAGAAGCCTGGTCCATGTTTAGAATTACTATTGAGTACGAATCTTTCCTATTCTAAGAGCCGCAGCCACCCCCCACTTTCAAACCCACCAGAGGAGTCGCCATGTTGACCGTCGGAGATCAGTTCCCCCGCTTCGCCTTGCAGGCCGTGACCAGCCTTTCCAAGGGCCAGGAGTTCGAGTCCGTCAGCGACCAGAGCTACCCGGGCAAATGGCTGGTCGTGTTCCTGTGGCCGATGGACTTCACCTTCGTCTGTCCGACCGAGATCGCCGAATTCGGCAAGAAGAACGCGGCTTTCCGTGAGCGCGACACGCAGTTGCTCGGCGCCAGCACCGATTCGCACTTCGTGCACCTCGCCTGGCGCAACAACCATCCCGACCTGAAGGCGCTGCCCTTCCCGATGCTGGCCGACACCAAGCGCGAGCTTTCTTGTGCCCTGGGCGTGCTGCACAAGAGCGAAGGCGTGCCGCTGCGCGCCACGTTCGTGGTCGACCCGCAAGGCGTGATCCGCCACGTCAGCGTCAACGACCTTTCGGTCGGACGCAACGTCGAAGAAGTGTTGCGCATCCTCGACGCGCTGCAGACCGACGAGTTGTGCCCGTGCAACTGGAAGGCGGGCGAGCCGACGCTCACGGTCTAAAGCATGCAGAACACCGAACTGTTGCGGGCAAGACTGCCCGACGAATGCAAGGACGTGCGGCTCAACGTCAGCGCCGTGCTCGGCGGCGAGTCGAGCCTGACGCCCGCTCAACGCTGGGGAACGGCCGTGGCCTGCGCCATCGCGTCGCGAAACGCCGAGCTCGTGCGCGCCATCGAGCAGGATGCGCTCCTGCAAACGGGCCCGAAGGTGATCGAGGACGCGCGCGCGGCGGCCGCGCTGATGGCCATGAACAATGTCTACTACCGCTTCCGGCACATGGTTCACGAGCCGGCCTACTCCGCCAAGCGGCCCGGGCTGCGCATGAACCGGCTCGGGCAACCGTCGACGAACAAGCTCGATTTCGAATTGTTCTCGCTCGCGGTGAGCGCGATCAACGCCTGCGAGACCTGCGTGCAGGCGCACGAGAAAACGCTTCGCGCAGGCGGCATCAGCGAAGATCAGGTCCACGACGCCGTGCGCATCGCGGCGGTCGTGCACTCGCTGGCGATTTCGCTGGAGATCGCCGGAAGCATGAGCGCGAACTGATCGCGGTCGGTGGTTGCCCGCGCGGCGCCTGTGCCCCGTATTCAGACGCTGAATGCGGACTTTGTGGCGCCGCTTCGCATTCGCGAGCGAGCATGCACTGGCGGTGCGCGGCCCGGCTGCGTACCGTCGGCGACTCGCATGGGCGGCGAACGCATCGATCCACTGTTTTTCGGCAGCGCGGAGCGCCGACTTTTCGGCTGCCATCATGGCCCGATCGAAGCCGCGACCGCGAAGCTCGGGCTCGTGATCGCTGCCCCGCTGGGCCACGAGTATTCACGTTCGCACCGCGCGCTGAGGCAACTCGCAGAGCTCGTCGCCTCGAACGGAATGCGCGCGCTGCGCTTCGACTTCGCCGGCACGGGCGACTCGCCGGGCGACGAATGGCCCGCTTCCCTTGCGGCTTGGGTCGCGGATGTGGGCCTCGCCCAGCGCGAACTCTCCCTGCGCACGCGCGTGCCCAGGGTCGCGCTGCTCGGCGTGCGGCTTTCGGCGGCGCTGGCGCTGGAGCAAGCCGCCAGCGGCCCGGCTTGCGCTTCGCTCGTGCTCCTGAATCCGATCCTGGACGGCGAAGCCTACGCAGATTCCCTGGCGGAAATCGAACAACGCTTCGAGGACAGCCTGCCCGGCCCGAGCCTTGGAAGCAGTCCGAGCCGTGCCGGCCTGGAATGCCTCGGATTCCTGTGGCCGGCAGCGCTGTTGGAGAGCCTGCGGCAATGGCGTCCGCCGCAGTTCGAGCGGCCGCCGGCGGCGCGAGTGCTGATCCTCGAATCGACGCTCTCCGAGCGCGCGCGGAAGCTCGCGGCCGAGCTTGAGCGGGTTGGATCGCGCGTGCAGCACACGCTTTCGAGCGGATTGGAGCCTTGGAACGAGGATGTCGATCGCGGCCTGGTGCCGACGCTCGATCTGCAGCGTATCGTTGATTTCCTGCGCGAGGATTCCTGAGGTGGTCCGCGAGGAAATCCTGCGCGCAGGTCACGACCGCTCGCTGGTGGGAGTCGCAAGCCTGCCTGATCCGGGCACGGCGCAACGTTGCGCCGTCGTGCTGCTCAACGCGGGCCTGGTGCATCGCGTCGGACCGGCGAGATTGTGGGTCGCGCTCGCGCGCCGACTGTCGAGGCTCGGCCATCCTGCTCTGCGCATCGATTTCTCGGGCATCGGCGACTCCCCTGACGCCAGCGACAGCGCGCGCTTCGAGACGCGCGCGCCGAAGGAAGCCCGCGCCGCCATGGATGCGCTGAGCGAACTTGCCCAGGTGAATCGCTTCGCGCTGATCGGTCTGTGCTCGGGCGCGGAAATCGCCTTCAAGGCCGCACTCCTGGATCCGCGCGTGTGCGCGCTGGTGCTGGTCAACGCACCGCGCTTCCTCGAGGAGCCCTCGGCGGAGTTGGTGGCGAGCCTGGAGCGGAAGCAAGCCGCGCGCTACTACTGGGGCGTCGCGCTGCGCAATCCTCGCAGCTGGTGGAAAGCGCTGCGCGGCCGCGCCGACCTTGGCGCCATGGCGCATGCTCTGCTAGCGCGTCTGCGGGCAGCGGGCAGGATCCGGTCCTCTGCGCCGGAGTCGCCGGATGCGCGCGCGTTCAGAGCGCTCGCCCTGCGCGGCGTGAAGGTCCAGCTGGTGCTTTCCGAGGGCGACTGGGCCCAGGATTATCTGGACTCCATCCTCGGGCCGGAGTCCGTCGATAATTCCGCGCGCGCTGCGGTCCAGACCGCCATCGTGCGGCACAGCGATCACCTCATGACTCCCCTGGCATCCCAGCGCTCGCTGCTCGAGCAGGTGCAGCGCTGGGCTGCCGATTGGACCTGAGCCCCCGCCACGGAGTTCCGGTCTTGCCCGGCAACCGAGCGAACGACTGCGCTTGCACAAAGTCAGGCTTGGAATGACAATCCGGTTACGGATCACCGCAGGATGTCTCAGGAAGAACTTGCAGAGCTGAAGCCCGATTCGGGCCGGAAGGTTCGTTGGCCCACGGGCCAACGGCCGGTGCTGCTCGTCCTGATCGACGCCGAGGAGGAGTTCGATTGGTCGCGTGCGTTCGACCGCAAGGCCACGGGCACAACCGCCATCCGCCAGTTGCTCGAAGCCCAGGGACTGTTCGACTCGCTCGGCGTGCACGCGACATACGTGGTCACGCATCCGGTGGCAGCCGATCTGAATTCGGCCGCGGTGATGCGCGAGATCTCCACTGCGCAGGGCGTCACGATCGGCGCGCACCTGCATCCGTGGGTGACGCCGCCCTTCGACGAACAGATCTCGGTCCACAATTCCTATCCCGGCAATCTCGACGGCGCGCTCGAGCGCGAGAAGTTGCGCTTTGTCTGCAAGGCGATCAACGACAACGTCGGTGTCGCGCCGCGCGTGTACCAGGCGGGCCGCTACGGATTCGGGCCGCGCACGGCGACGACGCTCGAGGAACTCGGCTTCGTGGTCGATTTTTCGCCTGCGCCACCTTTCGACTTTCGAGCCGAAGGCGGCCCCAATTTTTCGCGCTACGGGGTTTCTCCGCGCTGGATCGGCAACGGCCCGGGATTGCTTTCGGTGCCCGTGACCGGCGCATACGTCGGCTTCGTCAAGGAACGGGCCCACGAACTTTATCTGCTGGCCACGCATCCGCGTTTGAAATGGGCGCGCCTCCCGGCGGTCTTGTCGCGCCTAGGAGCCGTAGACCGCCTGCGAATCTCGCCCGAGGGCTTCGAATTGTCGGACATGCGCCGATTGACGCGCGAGTTGCTCGAACAGGATGTCGGCGTCTTCACGCTCAGTTTCCACGCGCCGTCGCTGCTGCCCGGCTGGACACCGTACGTCCATGACCTCGCGGAACGCGCGAAGTTCCTCGCGCGACTGCGCGGTTACCTCGAGTACTTCCTCGGCGAACTCGGCGGCGAATCGATTTCACCGCTCGAGTTGCGCGAACGGCTGCTGCTCGCCGAGGCCAGCTCTGAGCGCAACGCAGCGCTAGCCCCGCGCAGCGCGGCTATCTAAGCCCGGCCCGACGCTGCGGCGAAGAGACCGTAGGAGTGCGCGATGCTCGGGCGGCGGCCCAGCGCGAATACGGAGTGCCAGGCGCAGACTTCGTGACTGGGCGAGGGCAGGATCAGCACGTCGCCCGCGCGCAGGCGATAGAAAGCTCCGCGCTCGACCAAGCGCCGAGTCAGGCGCGGATCACGATTGAGCATTCGTTCGAGCGGCGCGAAGCGTGTGTCCTCGAGGGCGCGCTGCACTTGGCGCGTGGAGCCCAGTCGCGGCGAGATGGAACGGCTCGCGCCCGAAAGTTGCGCAATTTCCCGGGCGAGTTCCTGACGCGGCAGCGCGAGCCAGCCCGTCGAACCGCACAGCTGCCCGTAGACCACGCCGAGCTGGCGCGCCTCCGCGTCGTGGTGAAAGCTCGCACCACCACCTGGCGAGTTGTTGTAGACGATGCGCTCGGAGAGCCGCGCACGCTCGCCGCAAAGACGTTCGAGCAGCAGGAGCAAGCGGCGCTGGCGCGAGATCAAAGCGCACTCCGGAAAGACCCACTCCGCCAGGCGGTCGGCGGCGAGTGCCCTATGCGTGTAGCGTTTCCAGTCGCCGGAGCGTTCGCTGCCGAACGAGAAGCGCACACGCAGGGAATCGTCGCGTTCTTCGTCGGCGATCCAGGACAATTTCGCGTACAAGTCGCGGCCAGCCCGGCCGTGGCGCAGCGAATCGACATGCAGTTTCTCGATCTCGAGCGGGTCGGCGAGGTCCTCACTGGTTCCGCGGATCGCCGCCACGGGACAGCGCTCCTCGCAGAGGCGAACGAGACGCGAGCGCAATTCTAGCGCCAGGCTCTCGCCGCGGCGCAGGCGCTCGAACCAGCGGCGACTGGCTTCGATGCGTGCTTTCGAGCGCCGAGCGCCGAGTGAGAGCCAGCCGCGCAGCAGGATCGGCTCGCCGCGCTGGAAGCGGCCGATTGGATCCTGTGGCGAGCAGGGCGGCGCGCCCTTGGGTACGACGAACCCGTGCCGGACTCCGCGGCGGCAGAGTTCGATGTCGCGCGGCTCGCGTTTTGCCCGCGGCGCGTGCCAGCTCCAGTCTGTCCCATGCTCGTCCATCGCCCCGGCAGGTTAGCATCGCCGGCCATGGGCTTCCTCGACACGAAACACGCGCAGCGTTTTTCCGCGGAGAAGCTCGCGAAGCAAAACCTCTTCGAATCGCCGCAGATGTTCTGCGACGTTTACGCGCTCGAACCTGGGCAGGAGCAGAAACTGCACGCGCACGCGGCGGCGACGAAGTTCTACTTCGTGCTCGAGGGCAAAGGCGTCTTCCAGATTGGCGCGGAACGCCGCGAACTCGGCCCGGGCGAGCTGGCCTGGTCGGGCCCGGGCGAAGAGCACGGAGTCCTGAACCAGTCCGACCAGAGGTTGCGCCTGCTGGTCGTCATGGCGCCCAATCCCAACCTGCCCTGATGCGTATGCGGATTCAGCGGCCGAAGCGCAGGCGCACGTTTTCGCGGCCCATCTGGCGCAGGCGCTCGACTTCCTTCTTGAGGCCGAGGTGGTGGGCCTTCGAGACGACGCTCTTGACGCTGCGGCCGAGCGCGGCGGCGAGTGCGTGGTTCGACTCGGTGGGATAGCGTGCGCACAGCTGCTCCAGGTCCGCGCTCGTCCAGCGCGGCATGCGCGTGGTCTGCTTGGGACGGTTGCGCTTGAGGAAGGCTTTGTCCTTGGCCAGGTGCAACTCTTCGGCAAGCTCACGCACGGCCTCGACGGAGCGCGAATAGATCAGCGCCAGATCCTCGTCGCTGCGTTGGCCGTACATCTGCTTGAGCCGGCGCTTGTCCTCGGGCGACCAGGCGCCGTGGCGGCGGATGCGGCCGAGTTCGAATATCTGGCTCTGGACC
>JANMRV010000590.1:0-12938 GCA_031388685.1 Planctomycetota bacterium | reverse complement strand
CGCGGATCCGTCGACGGCGGCTACGAACGGTCCTCGTCCGGCGGATAGTTCGAATCGTCGAACCCGTCGGACGGAGCCGCCTGCGCGGGCTTCTCCGGCCCATCGGAAAGCGACATCCACATGTCCTCGGCCCACACATCCTCGGGCTGCACGTCCGCGGTCGGAGCGCCGTCGATCTCCGCGGGCGGCATTTCAACCGTCGCGGCGAGCGCAACCTCCGGCTCGGACTTCGGCGCGGCGCTGCCGCCGAGCGCTTCGGCGATGGCGGTGCGAACCTCGGTCGTGATGAAAATGAGGATCGCGGAAACATCCAGCAGATCGCCGGCCAATTCGTCGGAACGGACGGCCACGGCCTTCTCGATCCGCGCACCGACCTGCTCGAAGATCGTGGCGAGTTCGCGCCTCGACGCTGTCGTGGTTTGCTGCGCGTCCACGGAAGCCTGCTGCACGCTGGCTTGATGCTCCACAGCCTGCTGCTCCTGCTGCACGCACAGCTGCTGCATGCCCGCCTCGAACTCGCGTGTGGCCGTCGTCACGATCTGTGTCGCCTCCTGCGATGCCTTGCGCACGGCGGCAAGTTGCTCGCGGCCGAGTTGCTCTAGCTGCGACTCGAGCAGCTCGAGCTTCGTCGCGAGTTCGCGCTTGGTCGCGACGTTCGCCTGCTCTGCCCGTTGCGCGACGTCGAGCGAATTCGCGAGCTGATCGCGCTCGGACTTGTCTAGCTGGGCTGCGAGCTGCTCTAGGTTCGCTGCAAGCTCGCTTCGCACAGCTCGCGTCGCTTCCAACGTTTGCTGGATCGCGGCCTGCTGCTCGCAGGCTTGCTGATCGACGCGCATGGCGAATTGCTCGAGGCTCGCATCGAACTCGCGCCGGGATGCGTGCGTCGCTTCAGACGCTTGCTCGCGCGCTTGCTGGATCGTGAGTCGCAGCTCGCGCGCTTGCTGATCGACGCGCGTTCCAAGTTGCTCGAGGCTCGCGACGAGTTCGTCCTTGGACGAGTGCGTGGCCTCGAGCGCCTGGTCGCGCGTCTGCTGGAGCGCGACCTGCTGCTCGCACGCTTGTTCATCGAGGCGCATGCCAAGTTGCGCGAGGTTCGCGGCAAGCTCGCTCTTGGACGAGTGCGTCGCCGCCATGGCCTGGTCGCGCGCCTGCTCGATGGCGACCTGCTGCTCGAGCGCCCGTTCCTCGACGCGCATTCCGATTTGCTCGAGGCCCGCGGCAAGTTCGCCCTTGGCCGAGCGCGTCGCTTCCATCGTCTGCTCGCGCACGATTTCGATCGCGGCCTCGTGATCGCGCGCCTGCTGATCGATCCGAGCAGCGACCAAAGCCAACTTGCCGTCGAGTTCCTCGTGCTGCTGGCCGGCTTGGTCCGCGAGCAGCTTCAGTCCCTGGCGCAGATCCTTGGCCTGCGCTCCGAGCTGCAGGTCGACTTGTTGGCCGATCTGCTTGACCCCCGACGTCTGATTTCGCTCCGCTTGCTCCAGCTGGCCTGCGAGCTGTTTGAATTCCGCGAGCCAGGCGGCCGACTGCTTTTCGATCTGCCGCTCGATGCGTCCGCGCAGCTCGCTCACGCCGGATACGATCTGCCCTTCGCTCTTGGCCACGCGTTCGCCAAGGCTCGCGAGCCCCTCGGACACGGCCTCATGCCGGCTCTGGATCAAGGCTTCGATCCGCGCCATGGTCTCCTGATTCTGCTCGCTGCGCGTATCGGCGATTTCCGCGGCGGAGTGCAACTCGTCGAGCCCTTCCTTGAGCGCGAGTTGCGAAGACCGGTACTGCTCTTTCATGAGCGAGGACATTTGCGCGATCGTCGAAGTCAATTGACGCTCGGCTTGATCGACATGCTGCGCGACGGCTGCAATTCGTGGCTCGAGCTGCTCGAACTGCCCCTTCATGGACACTTCGACGTGTTTGCCGAGCTGATCGACGCTGGCTGCAAGCCGGAAGATCGACATCGTGTAGTCCGGATTCTCCACGATCTCGACCAGCCGCGTGAGCTCTGCCTCGAGCCTTACGACGTCCTGGGACAACGTCGAGTTCTCGCCGCGCACCGTGTTCAATGTGGCGCGAACGCTCTGCCCATCCTTGGCCATCTCTCCAAGTCGCGCGGTCTCGCTCTTGACGACCTCCAGCGAGCCGCGCATGTCACGCAACGTATTGCGCAGGAAACCAGCCATCATCAGGCATAGGCCGACGACGATCAGTGTGCCTGACTGGGTGCGAACGTCGCTGTGCTGCCCCAGCCACTCCGCCGCTTGGGACGACAGCTTCGGCGCGGCGACGAGTGACATGCCCAGCAGTGCGAAGAGCGCGCCCGCGGCCTGCAGCGCGAACAACTTCGACTTGCCGGCTTCAGGTCTCGTGGCATTGACGGTGTCGGTCGGCCTGGCCCGGCGTAGGTTCGCATTCCGCGCTTCGACGGCGGCAGCCACGGAGGGCTGGGCTTCGGACTGCGCCTCAGCCTGCTGCGAATCGGCGTTCTCATTCCGAACTTCCAGGACCTCGGTCGAAACGTCGTTTGAAGTTTCGTGTTCCATGACGGCCGGCGCTTCGGCGACGGGATCGCCCTGCGACTGAACGACCTGCTCGGCCTCTTCCGCGGAAACACTGAGCAAGTGGATCATGCTCGGCCGCTTTTCGCTCGTAGCTTCGGGAACTTCAGTGCGCAGGTTGTTGTCTAGTTCTGACATGTGAGAACGTGTGTTCGTTCAGGGAGCGACTCGGGAGGCAAGTCCGGGCAACAGTCGACGTACAAGCCGTCTATGCCGGTGCCGTCATGTGATCGCCACGCTCGTCGGCAGGCGGCCCATGCCCGCTTGAGAGTCAGTGCGCTTCTTGGGGCGGGGCTTGCCTGGGTCACCGGCCAAGAGCAGTGGTCACGCCTGGACAGCCAGCGCGGCGGCGTAGTTAGGCCCACAATGGCGCAGCGCACTCCTTGGACGGGAATGCGTTTCGCTCTCGCCCCGCGCGAGACGCGCGATCAGACGACCTGCTCGCGGGAGTTGTCGGCCTGCGCCTCGGCCTTCGATTTTCCCTCGGCGGTGAGCGAACGCAGCAGCTGGAGCTTGTCGAGTTCCGGGAAGGTCCTTGCCGCGGCGGAAAGGAGCTTCCACAGAATCGCCTCGACCTGCGCGGTCGGCTTGCCCGCCATGGACTCGGCAGCGCACAGCCGCAGAGCGCCAAGCGGCGTGTCGATTCGTCGGGTCGTCCGAAGGTGAGCCCAGTGCTCGCGCGGAAACGCGTAGTAACTGGTCATCTGCTTCCAACCCACGCTGAGCCGCTCGCCAGCGTCGGCGCGGCGCACGCCGCAGCGCTTCACGAACTTCTCGCGCAGCGCTCTCGCCAGCGTGCGCGAATCCGCGTCGGCGATCGCAGCGAGCAACCTGCCGGCTTCGGACCTGCGCTCTCTCGGCAGGAGCGCCTGCACCTGTGCGGTCCGATGACTCCAGCAGTACTGCTGAGCGCATTCCCAGCCGAGTTCGTCGATCGCGTCCCACAGCCCGAGGGCTTCGTCGCCGACGACCAGACGCGGCACGTTCATCCCGCGCTGCATCAGATTCTGCAGGAGCGCCAGCCAGGCCTGCTTCGACTCGCGTTCGCCCGGCTCGGCCGCGATCACGGCACTGGACCCGTCGATGAAGGCCGCGACGAGCAGGAGCACGGCCGCGCCCGGCTGCTCCGCGCCGGCCTTGGGATAGACGCCCTCGGCCCACAGGTAGGCGACCTCGCGTTCGATCGGCTGACGTTTCCAGGCGCCATGCGCCTCGCGCCAGCGCCCGCACAGGCGCTCCACGGCCGCGGCCGAAAGCGGCTCGACGTCGCCGAGCAGGCTCTGCAGCGCGAGTTCAAGATCGCCTTGCGCCAGGCCGTCGAAGTACTGCTCCATGAGCCGCCTGGAATGCGCGGACCGGCGCCTGGTGAAGAGTGCGGCCAGCCGATTTTCCGCGAGTTCGTCGATCAACGCGTCGCCGGCTCGCGCATCTTCCTGGCAGCTTTGGATCGCGAAGTTCAGCACTTCCATGGAAGCGTTGATCTCGACGATGCGTTGTTCGCGCTGCTCTTTGTCGCGGCCTTGCAGCACGGTCAGCTCCGTGACGGCGTGGCAGCGATCCGCGAGCTCTGCGTGTTCCGCGCGAAGTCGGCAGATTTCTTCGCCGCGGCCGGCAAGCTCGGCTTCGAGTTCCAAGGCGCGCGCGGCACTGGCGGCCATGCGTGCCTGCTCGTGTTGCAGCTGCTCCTGATATTGCGAATCGCTTCGCCGCAGATTCTGTTCGAGTTCCTGGCATCGTCTGTCGGAGGCCTCGATCACCTGCTGCGCCTCGATCGCGGCGTTTCGCAGGGCCTCGATCGCGATGGACTGCTGCTGCAAGTCCGCGTCGCGAATCGCAACATGGACTTCCAGCTCGCTGGTACGGGCGGACAGTGCGCGTTGCAATTCCTGGTCCCGGCGCAGACCCTCCGCCTCGACTTCCAGCAAATGTTGCTGCTGCTGTTCGAGCTCCCGGTTGCGCCCGATCAGCTGATCGATCTGAGCGCCATCCGTCGCGGCCTCGCGCTCCGCGCGCTCGAGCTTCGCCGTGCGCAGCGCAAGTTCCTGTTCAAGAACCGCGAGCTGGCCTTCGAGCTCGCCTTCGCGCTGCGACAGTCCGCTCAGGAGCAGCTGATCCCGCAATCCGCGCTCGCGTTCCTGTTCGGTCTCGAGCTGCAGGGTTTGTTCGAATTCCGAGCAGCGTCGGCCCAGGACGTCGATCTGCGCGGCGCTCGCCGCCATGTCGGTTTCGAGCGAGTCGATCGTCTCCGCGGATTGGCGCAGATCCTCGATGCGACCTGCATGCCGAGCCTCGAGTTCGCTGCGCTCTTCTGCGAATCGTTCGGCCAGGCCGGCGTTGTCGGCCAGTTCGCTTTGGAGTGAAACGATCGTTTGCGCGAAACGGCTCAGCTCGCCGTCGCGACCCTTGAGCGCTGCTTCGAGTTCGCTGCGCTGCCGGACCAGGACTTCGAGCGACCCTACGCCGGCTGCCAGATCGATCTTGAGTGAATCGATCACCTGCGCGAGACGACGCAGCTCTTCGTCGCGGCCAAAGATCTGAGCTTCGAGTTCGCCGCGCCGCTGACTCAAGGCCTCGACCGATCCCGTGCTCAGCGCCAGGTCGCCCTCGAGTGAATCGATCCTCTGCGCGAGACGGCCGAGCTCTTCGTCACGACCGAAGAGCCGGGCTTCGAGCGCGCTGCGCTCCTGACCCAGGGCTTCGACCGATCCTGTGCTCAGCGCCAGGTTGCCCTCGAGTGAATCGATTTTCCGCGCAAGACGGCTCAACTCTTCATCACGACTCGCGAGCTGGGCTTCGAGCTCCACGGCGCGACTGGACAGCTCGGATTGCAGTTCGTAGCTCCGCAGCCTGCGATCCTGTTCGAAGACCGCTTGCCGCCGCAGTTGCTGTTCAAGTTCTTCGCAGCGTTGATTCGCTTGCAGGAGCTGCCCCCCCTGCGCGTCCGTCTCGCCCTGCAGCCGCAGAATCGTCTGCGCGCGCTGGGCCAACGATTCCTCACGACCGGCCAGCTGGCTTTCGAGTTCTTGGAGTCGCGCGGACAGTGCTTGTGGAACTTCCTGGTCTTGCCCTCGGCGTTCCTGCTCGATGGCCGCACGTTGCTCGAGTTCCTGTTCGAGTTTTCCGCAGCGTCGGGTCAGTTCCTCGATGCGGCGCTCTGCGTCCCCTGCTTTTGCCTGCAGTGACTCGAGACGGCTGGCCTTCGTCGCCGCCTCGTTCTGCTGCGTCTCGATCGTCGCGCGAGCCGCTTGCAGTTCGTCCTTGCAGTTCGCGTGGTTTTGCTCGAGTTCGAAAAGTGTGCGCTGAAGTTCCAGGCCTTGCTGCTCGCGCGCCGTTTCTTTTTGCGCTTCACTCGCCAACGTCTGTTCGAGTTCCTCGCACAGCGCCGTGACCGCGGCAATGCGGCTGTCTCGCGCCTCGAGCTCCTGCTGCATGACTTCGATTGCTGCTAGTTGCTCGTCCAACTTGGCCTCGAGGCTGGCAATCGCTTCCTCGCGTTCATTCGCGCGAAGAGACGGCTCGCGCTGCAAGTCGCGCCCGTGGATCAGGCGTTGCTGTTCTTCGTCTGCTTGTTGTCGCAGCGCCTGTTCGAGTTGGGCGCAGCGCTCGCCAAGCACCCCGAGCTGTGCGCCCTTGGTCGTCATGACCTCCTGGAGCGCCTGCAGCGAACCGGCCTGCTGCTGCAGCTGCTTGTCGCGACTTGCGATCTGCGACTTCAATTGGCCGCTTTCTTGTACGCACTGTCCGAGGTCCAGCGTCAGCCGGTTGATCTCGCGCTCGCGTTTGCGCATGCGCAACACTTCCACAGCCACGTATCCACCGCCGAGCCCGGCGGCCGCACAGCCCAAGAGGAATTGGAACCACATGAGTTGCATCAATGAATGCGAGCGGGTCGCAGGAACGAAATCGGGGTCACGCGCATGGGCCGGCGTTAGAGAGGAACGGGAAGGCAGTCCTCATTCGGCTCGCGGCGAACCGCGTCCGTAGCCAATCCGGCGCGTTGGCCCGTGGAACCGGTCATCTTGTTCGCACGGAGCACCGGGCCAGGGTTCAAGGCATCGGCCGATCTCGATCGCCCAGCCGACGGATTCGCTACTGGCGACGTGCTCCGATCGATCGAGAGGCGCGGGCGAGGATTCGACTCGAAAGAAGTTCCTACTCATGGAGGGATGCGTTCCACACCTGCACGCGCGGCTCACCCCAGCTTTGCTGTGAAGCCGACTCTGGCGACTCCCCTATCGCGATCGCGCCCGACCGTTTGGCGGGGATACCGTACCAGGTTCGACTTCGCTGTTTCGATCGAGCACGGGGATACCGTACCAGGTTCGACTTCGCTGTTTCGATCGAGCACGAGCCTGCTCCCGGGGGATACCGTACCAGGTTCGACTTCGCTGTTTCGATCGAGCACGAGCCTGCTCCCGATCCCGCGCTTCTACAACGCGCAGGCCACGTTTGCCGAGCGAATCGTCCGTTGCGGAGCCCGACGCCGTAGTTCGCAGCAGGACCAGCAACTCGCCCGCGACGCGCTGACCGGGCGAATGGTTCGCAGTTGAGCCTGACACCGTACACGCCGCGTTGCCCTAGACTGCAGGCACTCCTAGCATGGGCAACCGTGCAGGAAATCGAATTCCCATCCGGTGACACGCCCGCCGCAGCGATCGCCTGGTTCAAACTCTGGACGCGGGCGAACGACGAGTCCGAGCTCGTGATTCGCGCCAGCTCGGCTGTCGGACGCGTCGTGCCGACGGTGCTCGTAGTGAGCTGCGCGCGCGACCGTGGCGTCCGAGCGCTGAAAACTGAAGTCGAGATCAATGGCGATTGGAATGCCGCCGTTTCGATGCTCGCGCAGGATCTCGTGCAACGAACCGATGTCGTTCGCGATCGCGGCCCCACGCTCGTCTGGGCCAACACCTACGACCTGCTTTCGGCGCGCAGGGCCGCGGACCAGGTTGCCGACGCCCTGCTCGCCAAGTCACCGGCGCTCTCGCCCAGCGTCGTGCGCATGGTGCGCTTCGTGTTCGAAGAACTTGGAGCCAACGTGGTTCAACATTCCGCCGCACCTCGCACGGGTATCGGCTGGGCCGACATCGACACGCAGACAAGGCGATTCACGATGAGTTTCGCTGACGCCGGCGTCGGAATCCGCGCAAGCCTGCAACGCAATCCCGAGCTTGCCGGCCGCATCGCCGATGACGCGGAAGCACTGCAACTTGCCCTGAGTCCGCGTATCTCCGGCACGGGCGCGTCGCGGAGCAACATGGGCTGGGGCTTGAAGGCCCTCGTCGATCTGTCGGATCTGCTGAATGCCGAACTCTACATCGCATCCGGAACCGCGATGCTGACGCGACGATCGAGCGCGGGTCAGCGCACGAATGTGATTCGCGAGATCCCCGAGTGGCGCGGTTGTTGGATCGCGCTCGAGGCGCAGATCTCGTGACCCGTGACAGGCTCGAACGCCTGGGCGTCGTGTACGATGCTTCGCGCCGCCACGTGCACTCGCGGTATGTCCCATCATGAAGTTCGCGCCCAGTTTCACTGTCACGAACGCGATCACCGCGACGCTCACCCGCATAGAACGCGCACGTGGATTCCTTGAGGCTGCGAAGCTCTCCGAGGATTGGATCAAACGCATGGGCGAGCGCGCGCTCGTTCGCGAAGCACACCACACGACGCACATCGAGGGCACGCAGCTCACTCTCGAGCAGTCGGAGCATCTGCTTGCCGGCGGTACGGTCGCCGGAGCCGACCCCGACGATGTGCGCGAGCTACTGAACTACCGCAGCGCTTTCGAGCTTGTCTCGAGCTACCTCGGCAAGGGCGGCCCGCTCACCGAAGCCCTGGTACGCGAAATCCACAAGCGGCTCGTCAGTGGCGTGCGCGGTGGTTCCGCTGCGCCCGGCGAGTACCGCAACGTGCAGAACTTCGTCGTGAACTCCGGCACAGGTGCCATCGTCTACACGCCGCCGCCTGTGCATGACGTTCCGATTTTGATGCGCGAGCTGATCGAGTGGCTGAACGATTCGGGCGATGTCCACCCGGTGCTCGCGAGCGGAATCGCGCAGTTCCAGCTCGTCCACATTCACCCGTTCGTCGACGGCAACGGCCGAACCTCGCGGCTCTTGTCTACGCTCTGCCTCTACAAATCGGGCTACGACTTCAAGCGGTTGTTCACGATCAGCGAGTTCTACGATCGTGACCGCGCGGCGTTCTATCGTGCGATCCAGAGTGTGCGCGAGCAGGGAATGGACCTCACCGGCTGGCTCGGTTTTTTCACCGAGGGTTTGGCAACGCAGCTCGATGAGGTCAAGGCTCGAGGGGAGCGAGCCATCCGGCGTGATCTGCTCGCGCGGGAGCATCGGCTCTCGGATCGCCAGGCGCTCGCCCTTGGCCTGGTGCTCGACCATGGGAAGCTGACTATCCAAGACCTCGAGTCGGCCTGCCCGGGGGTCAATCGACGATCGTTGCAGCGCGATCTCCAGGGCATGACCAAGAAGGGGCTGCTGACCGCTGAGGGCGAGACCAACCGCCTGGAGTATGTTGCGGGCAAGAGAGTTAGGTGAACTTGCGACAAACTCGCGACACAACTTGCGACAGACTTGCGACGCCTGGGCGGTGCCAATGGCCCCGAGTGGAGTTCGTCCCCGCGCCCAGAAGGGAACCGAGCAACTGTGACAAGCTGTGACACCGCACTGTGACAAAGTTGCCGGAAATGCAGCAGCAGACTCGAAGCCGACGTCCCAGTCGAACTCCAGCCAGGCAGTGCAGCCTTGCCACCGTATCTCCATGTCCAAGCCCGCTTCCCCATGTCCAAAGCCCGCTGCCAAAGCACCGACCGCGGGTGAGATGCAGGGATATGGAGCCAGCCTCAACTCCGCCGTTTTCGCGCATCACCGCACGCAGGGGCGCTCGAAAACGGCGGAGTCGAGGCTGGCTTCGTACGGGCTAGGGACGACCTAGAGCGCCAGCAACCCCGGCGTTTCCAGCAGCTTCTTCAGGTACACGAGGAACCGCGCGCCATCGGCACCATCCGCGAGACGGTGGTCGACCGAGCACGAGAAGTTCATGTACTGACGCACTTCGATGCGATCGCCCTGCGGCGTCTCGACCACACCGGGCTTCTTCATCAATCGGTGCACGCCGAGGATCGCGACATCGGGGAAATTGATGATCGGCGTGGCCATGATGCCGCCGATATTGCCCGCGTTCGTGATCGAAAACGTCGAGCCCTTCAACTCATCGGGCTTGACCTTGCCTTGGCGCGTGCGCTCGGCAAGCTCCGCAAGCTCCGCGGCGATCTGCAAAATGCTCTTCGACTGAATCTCCTTGAGCACCGGCACGATCAAACCCTGCTCCGTGTCCATCGCGATGCCGAGGTTCACGTAGCCAAAGCGCACGATCTCCCCCGCCGCTTCGTCGAGGTGCGCGTTGAGCATCGGATACTTCGCGAGCGCAAGCGCCGTGGCCTTCATGATGAAGGGCATGTAGGTCACTTTGACGCCACTGCCTTCCGTGAAAGCCTTGGCTTGCTCGCGCAGTTTCACCAGATCGGTGACGTCGACTTCCTCGACGACCGTGAAGTGCGCGGCGGTGAACTTGGAGCGCACCATCGCTTCGGAAATCTTGCGGCGCACACCGCGGAACGGGATGCGAGTCTCGCGTTCGCCAGGAGCGAAACTGAGCGGGGCGGCGGGAGCGCGCTGAGCGCTCGGTGCGGCGGAAACGGCGGGCTTGGCGACGGCGGACGCGGACTCGCGGGCTTTCGCGAAGGCTTCGACGTCGGCGCGACGGACCACGCCGTTGCGACCGGAGCCGGCGACTTCGCTCAAGGACAAGCCGAGTTCGCGCGCGACACGACGTGCGCTCGGCACGGCGAGCACGCGACTGTCGTCGGCGCGAATCGAGGCGGGATTCGCCGCGGGAGCAGCGCCTACGGTGACGAGTTCGCGCGCGGGTGCGGCGACTGCGGCGGCGGGCGCGACTGCGGCAGGCGCGACGACGGCGGGAGCACTTGCGGGAGCGCCCGCGGTTTCGAGTACGAACAGCACGGAGCCCACGGGCACGACATCGCCGGCTTTCGCGCCGAACGAGACGATCTTGCCGGCCATCGGCGCAGGAATTTCGACCGTCGCCTTGTCGGTCATGACTTCGAGCACCGATTGATGCTCCATCACGGTCGCGCCGACTTCGACGAGCCACTTGACGATCTCGCCCTCGGCGACTCCTTCGCCAATGTCGGGGAGCTTGAATTCCAAGCGTCCGCCGGCGCCGACCTTCGACGGGCCGTGCGCAGGGCCATGACTTGCGGCGGGCGCGGACGCGGGCTTCGCGGCGGTTGCAGGAGCAGCGGCAGGTCTTGCTGCGGGCGCGGGAGCAGGAGCGGCTGAAGCCGGCGCATGTTGCGCAGGCCTTGCGGGAGCGCTCGCTCCGGCGGCGGTTTCGAGCACGAACAACACCGAGCCCACCGGCACGACATCGCCGGCCTTGGCCTTGATCGCGGTGATCTTGCCGGCGGCAGGCGCGGGAATTTCCACCGTAGCCTTGTCGGTCATCACTTCGACAACCGCCTGGTGCTCTTTCACCGTGGCGCCGACTTCGACGAGCCACTTGACGATCTCGCCCTCGGCAACACCTTCGCCAATGTCGGGCAATTTGAATTCGAGTGCCATGTGCGTCAGTTCCTTAGTACTTGCCGACGTGTTCGATCGCATCGAGCACGCGCCGCGCATCCGGCATGTAGTGGTGTTCGAGCGTATTGGGGAAGGGCGTGTCGAAGCCGGTGACGCGCGCCACGGGAGCTTCCATGTACTCGATGATGTTCTCCGCGATCATCGCGGAGATTTCGGCGCCGAAACCGCAGAAGCGCGGCGCTTCGTGCACGATCACCACGCGGCCGGTTTGCTTCGCGGCTTCCAAGACGCCCTCTTCGTCGAGCGGCAAGAGCGTGCGCAGGTCGACGATCAGGCAATCGATGCCTTTTTCGGCGGCTTGCTCGGCGGCTTTCACACACACGGGCACCATCGCGCCGTAGCAGAACACCGTGACGTCCTTGCCGGTGCGCACCGTGCGCAACGTCGAGAGCGGCGTCGTGTAGTAGCCCTCGGGAACTTCGCCCTTCACCTGGCGGTAGAGCGCCTTGGGTTCGAGGAAGAGCACCGGATCAGGATCCTCGATCGAGGCGAGCAGGAGTCCCTTCGCGTCCTCGGGCGTCGACGGCACGACGACCTTCAATCCGGGCGTGTGGCAGAAATAGGCCTCGCCCGATTGACTGTGGTAGAGCCCGCCGCGGATGCCGCCGCCGTAGGGCGTACGGATCACCATCGGCGCGGTGTACTGACCGCCGGAGCGATAACGCAACTTCGCGGCTTCACTGACGATCTGGTCGAAGGCCGGGAAAATAAAATCCTGGAACTGGATCTCGGCCACGGGCCGCAGGCCGTTCATCGCCATGCCGATCGCGGCGCCGATGATGCCGTCCTCCGACAGCGGCGTGTCGAAGCAGCGCGCCTTGCCGAATTCCTTGGTCAGGCCGTCGGACGCGAGGAACACGCCGCCCTTGGGGCCGACGTCCTCGCCAAAGTGGATCACGGTCGGGTCGCGCCGCATGGCGGTCTTCAGCGCGTCGTTGACCGCTTGAACGAGAGTCAGTGTGGGCATGAAAAAACCTAGAGCGGGAACTTGCCGCCGCCCGCAGAGGCGTCGCCGACGCGCGCTGCAAGGTCGAAAGCGGCCTGGCCTTGACGGCGGATGTGCGCCGGAATCTGCGCGTAAACGTCGGAGAAAATCGATTCGAGCGCGGGCGCGGCCGTCGCTTCGGCCTCAGTGACCGCGGCTGTGATCTCGGCCATGCAATCGGCGTAAATCGCGGCACCCTTTTCGGGCGTCCACAGCTTCCGTGAAGCGAGGAAACGCTCGAAACGCGCGAGCGGATCTTTTTTCGCCCAGCTCTCGACGAGTTCCTTGGGCACGTAGCGCGTCGGATCGTCGGAGGTCGAGTGGCCGCCCATGCGGAACGTCAACGCTTCGACGAGCGTCGGACCGCCGCCGGAGCGCGCGCGATCGGCCGCTTCCTTCACGACCTTGCGCACGGCCAATAAATCGTTGCCGTCGACGATCACGCCGGGCATGCCGTAAGCGACGGCCTTGATCGCATAACTCTCCGACGCAGTCTGCTCTTCGCTCGGGCAGGAGATCGCATAACCGTTGTTCTGGCACAGGAACACGACCGGCGCTTTCCAGACCGCGGCGAAGTTCATGCCTGAGTGGAAACCAAGACTCGAAGTGCCGCCGTCGCCGAAGCTCGTCAAGCAGACGTTTTTTTCGCCGCGCAATTTCATCGCGTACGCCGTGCCGACGGCCTGCGGGATGTGCGTGCCGATCGGCGAGCTGATC
>JANMRV010000734.1:0-1514 GCA_031388685.1 Planctomycetota bacterium | reverse complement strand
GCCTTCGTCGACAGCTCGACCAGCAACGACACGAACTTTTCCCACGACCTGCGCGGCAATGTGCTGCTCGTGGACAATCCTGCCGGCCCCGATCAGCTTTCCAAGTACGACAATCAGAACCGCGTGGTCGCGACCGGCCAGTTCAGCTCGACCTCGGCCAGCAACGATCCGACCTCGACCACGACGAACCGGCTCGCGCTCTCGGAGACGAGTTTTGACAACGTCGGCCGCGCGTGGAAAACGATTCGGCACAAGATTGATCCGAGCGACGGGTCCGATGACGACACGCTGGAATCGCAGACCTGGTACGACGCCGATGGCCGCGTGATCAAGACTCTTGGCGAGCAGATCACGAAGACGAAGTACGACCACGTCGGCCGAGCGGTGGCGCAGTACACGCTGGCCTATACCAATGACTCGGCCTACACCGACGCTGACGATGTGGCCGGCGACATTGTCCTCGAAGAGCACGAGACCACGTTCGATGCGCGCGGGAATGCGTTGATGAGCGCGTCGATCAGCCGATTCCACACCGACCTCGCGACGCCGACGGGCGACTTGGACGACGGGTATGACTTGAACACGCACAACACGCTCAAGGTCAGCGCCGCCGACATCCACGGCCGCGTGCAGATCTTTTCGAGCTGGTTCGACGAGATCGATCGGGTCAAGCGCAGCGCGCAGTACGGCACGAACAACGGCGGCGACTTCACTTATCCCGGCGTCCTATACCCCGCCACGCCTTCGGACACGGTGCTCGTCTCGATCAGCACCTTCAATGACGACGGCACGCTTCTGCAGGTCGAAGACCCGAAGAGCATCAAGACCAGGTACGCCTACGATGCCACGGGGCGGCGCACGAAGGTGATCAACAACTACGTGGACGGCACGCCGGGCGGCGGCACGAACGACACCGAGGACCAGGTGGTCGAGTATGGGTTTACCGACGGGCAGCAGACGACGATCACGGCCAAAATGCCGAGTTCGGGCGACGACCAGGTGACGATCTATACCCGCGGCGTGACCAAGGGCACGGGCGCCGGCGATTCGAAGTTCGCGTCAAGGGAGCCGATCTGGACGGTGCAGTATCCCGACTCGTCGGACTCGACCAACGACGTCGTGAAGTTCGCCTACAACGCGCAGGGCCAGCAGATCTACAAGAAGGATCAGTACCTTTCGACTCCGCTCGGCGGCAACATCATCACGACGACGTACGATGCGGCGGGGCGCGAGACGATCAGAATCGTGGACACGGTCGGCACCGGGTTCGATTCAGAGGTCCGAAGAATCGAGACAGCGTACACCGCGCTGGGGCAGGTCGAGACGGTCACCCAGTTCGACGCCACGACATCGGGCGACGAACTCGACCAAGTGAAGTACCTGTACGATGGCTGGGGCAACATCACGAACTTCCGCCAGGACATGGACGACACGGTCGGCGGCAGCGGCTATTTTGAAACCGCTTATGCGTATTCGAAGGCGACGACTGGCCGCAACACGATTCGGCGCACGAG
>JANMRV010000704.1:0-1486 GCA_031388685.1 Planctomycetota bacterium | reverse complement strand
TTTGATCTCCGACCTGCACGGCAACTGGCCGGCGCTGGAGGTTGCGGTGGCCGACGCGCGCACGCGCGGGGTCGAGCGCATCGTCTGCCTGGGCGACGTGGTGGGCTACGGAGCCAAGCCCCGCGAATGCCTGGAGCTGGTCATGGGCCTGATCGACCCCGCCGCTCCCCAGAGCGAGGGTCTCCAGGCCGGCTTCTGCCTCCAGGGAAACCACGAGCACGCGCTGCTGCACTCGGCCGAGGACTTCAATCCCAACGCGCGCGCCGCCATCGAGTGGACTCGCGGCGCGCTCTCGCAGGGAGTAGAGCAATCGCGCGCCGACCAATATTGGGAGTTCCTGGCCAAGCTTGCGCCGCTGGTCAGCGAGTCCGGCGCGATGTACGCCCACGGCAGTCCGCGCGATCCCGTGCGCGAGTACATGCTGCCGCGCGACAGCCGCGACGTCGCGAAGATGAAGGCCGTGTTCGAGCGCATGCGGCCCTACGACGCGCAGTCCGCGTTCGCATGCTTCGTCGGTCACAGTCACGTGCCCGCAATTTTCTACCAGGACGGCCGCTTCTACCGCCCGAAGCAGACCGAGGGACCGTACGCGCTTTCGGCTACGGCGGAAAATCGCGCACTCGTCAACGTCGGATCCGTGGGCCAGCCGCGCGACGGCGATCCGCGCTTGTCGTACGCGATGTACGACGGTTCCAACGTGAGTTTCATCCGACTGGAGTACGACGTTGCTCGAGCCCAGGCGGACATCCGTGCGGTGAACGAACTGCCCGCCTACCTCGCCGACCGACTCGAAAAGGGCCAATAGCGCAAAGCAGCGCACCGCCGTGGACAAACGCCTACCGCTCGCTCTTTTGCTCTCGATCTTCGAGTTCGTGGGCTGGAATTACTTTTTCGGCCCCAAGCGCGTGCCGCAACCCGTGCGGCCCGCGCAGCCGGCCGATGTGGCCGGCGCGAATCCAAGCGCCGCGGCGAACCAGGCGCCGCAAGCGCCGGCCGCACAGGTCACACCGGCGCTCGGCGAAGTCAAGGTCGAGAGCGCCGAGCGCCTGATGGAACTGCGCGTCGGGACACCCGGAGAGTCCGGCAGCTATTTCGCGAAGTTCAGCAATCGCGGCGCGCGACTGCTCGAGTTGCGCCTGGGGGATTCGTTCGATCACCCCAACCTCGACGCAGCGCAGCGCGCGGACATCGCACACTGGACGCACCTGGTCGATTCGGTGGGGCAGGCCGGTGAAACCAGCGGCTCGTTCGGCTGGCGGGCCGCCGGACAAGCCACGGCTCTCGAGCACGGCACGCCGCTCGATCGCGCGCTGTGGACCATGCAACCGATCGGTCCCGCAGGGGCGCCGAGTGGGGTCGAGTTCGAGATCCAGCCCGGCGCGGGCGTGCGCTTCAAGAAGCGCATCACCTTCCAGCCCCCAAGTCGCGACCTCAAGGTCGAACTTTCGATCACCAACGAGGCCGCGCAGGCGACGGGTGCGGCGCG
>JANMRV010000697.1:0-2621 GCA_031388685.1 Planctomycetota bacterium | reverse complement strand
CAGGACGGCTACGGCGTCGGCGAGCTCTCGAACATGTCGGTCAACGGCGACGGCACGATCCAGGGCTTTTACACGAACGGCCAGGTGACTTCGCTCGGCCAGCTCGGCATCGCCAATTTCATCAACGAAAACGGCTTGCGCGAGGTCGGCAACAACATGTGGGCCGAGACCGCCAACTCCGGCGCGCGCACGGTCTCGCAGGGCACGCAAGCGGGAGCCGGCGAAGTCGTCGGCGGTTCGCTGGAAGCTTCGAACGTCGAGATCGCCGAGGAGTTCGTGCACTTGATCGAAGCGCAGCGCGGCTTCCAAGCCAACGCGCGCGTGATCACGACGACAGATCAGGTGTTGAGCGAGTTGGTCAACTTGCTCAGGTAGTCCTGAGGGTTGGGTGAAGGTTCGATGACGCGGCGCCGGCTTGAGAAGCCGGCGCCGTGTTTTTTGTACCGAGTCGGGTACTTTCCAACCCGACTGCAGCGCAACGTCCGCGCGCACGCAGGCGCGTTCGGGCCGCGCGGAGACTTGCTTTGCGACGCGAAAGTTCCGCTACACTTCGAGTATGGCTCGGGGGAATCGACGACGGAGAACTGCTTCACGCCGTGCAGTCGCCGCGTTGCTGATCGCGTCGATTGCAGGCGCGTGCGGATTTCCTTTTGCACCGCCGCTGCCGGAAATCGTTCCGGTTACGACTCCGATCGCGAACGAGCCTGAAGCTCAGAGCTATGTGGTCGAGTTTGCCGAGGTCGTTCCAGGGCCCGACTTCCGACAAGTATTGGACTGGCCCGAGCCTGCGATTCCCGTCGATCACGCACTCATACGAGGCAAGGTCCTTGAGGTGGATCACAACGACGCTTGTTCGTTGTGGGCGATTCTCTCCTATGAAGGATCGCGTTGGTGGGAGCAGCAGTTCACTTACGTCTACTTCGAGAAGACAGGAGAGCTGCGCGAAATCACGGCAGCCGCTTCCAAGGGGAGTCTCTTGGATGCGTTCGTGCTCGCGGGCAAGGATTGCGAGCGACCATTCTTGCTCGGCTCGTTCAGCGATATGCACGACTACAGCCCCGCTACCGATGAGTTGTGGACCTACGACCTGCGAGATGGGGAGTGGACGCTGATTTCAAACGGAAGTGGTCTCGGCCTTTCGCCCGACCGTTCCAAGGCGACCTTCTGGCGCTCGGACGATTTCGCATTCCATTGCCTGTATGTCTGGAGCATCCAGAGCGGCGCGATTCGCCCGATCGTTTCGCTGAACGAGGCCGATCCCGGTTCGGGCACGAGTTGGGACACGCGCTGGTCGCGGGATTCCAAGGCGATCAGCATTCGCGGCGACTGCACCGGGTTCCAAGATGCTCGCGGCGCCTACCAGGAGTTCGACTTCATCTACTTGGTCTCCAGCGAGAAGATCGTCTCCTGCAAGTAACGTGTGCCGGGTTACCCGCCCAAATCGATCGGGTAGCCCTGACTCTGCTCTCTGACGTCGAACCGGCCCCCCCGGGCCAAGGTAATCCCATGCCTTCAATCACTCGGACTCGTCGCTGGCCTCTCATCGGCTGCGCTCTCTTCGTCACCCTCACGGCTTGCTCCACAGACCGCGGAGGAGAGGTCAAGGAATCGTCGGCGAAAACTGCGCAGGCACCCGTGGCAGCAGCCGACAGCTCGGCTAATCCGGCGGTTTCGGTGGGAGTGCCGGCTGCTCCCGCCGCGCCGGCAGTCTCCGTGCAGCCGCAGGCGATCGCCGCGGCCCTCGATTGGATGAGCCATCACCAGGCTCCCGACGGTCACTGGGGTTGCGACGGGTTCACGGCGCAGTGCAAGGACGCAAGTTGCGCAGGAGCGGGAAGCTCGATCCACGACATCGGTGTCACCGGGCTCGCACTGTTGTGTTTCCTAGGAGCGGGCGAGACCCACGAGCAGGGAACGCACGCGCTGACCATCAAGAAGGGGCTGAACTACCTGCAGTCGCAGCAGGACGTCGACGGCTGCTACGGCAAGCGCGTCGGACAGCACTTCATGTACAACCACGCCTGCGCCGCGCTGGCGATGGTCGAAGCCTACGGCATGACGAGCGAGCAGCAGTTCAAGGAGCCCGCGCAGCGCGGCATCAATTTCATCCTGCGCGCGCAGAATCCGTACTCGGCTTGGCGTTATGCGTTTCCGCCCGACGGCGACAACGACACGTCGGTCAGCGGTTGGATGGTGATGGCGCTCAAGTCGGCGCAGATGTCGTCGCTCACGATCGACAAGAATTCCTTCGTGAGCGCGATGAATTGGATCACTGAGGTGACCGATCCGTCGACGGGCCGAACCGGTTATTCCGAGCGCGGCAGTTCGCCTTCGCGGCTGACGGAGACGATGCATCTGTTCCCCGCCGAACGCAGCGAAGCGATGACCGCGGTGGGGATGGTCGTGCGCTGCTTCGCGCAAAGCGACGCGAAGAGCAAGGACCTCATGCTCGACAAGGGCGCGAATTTGCTGGTCGACAAGCTGCCCAAGTGGAATACGACCACCGGCGACATCGACTTCTACTACTGGTACTTCGGGACCCTTGCAATGATGCAGGTCGACGGCCCGCGTTGGGACAAATGGCGCGCCGCACTGCAAGCCGCGAGTGGCGGCCATCAACG
>JANMRV010000654.1:0-12254 GCA_031388685.1 Planctomycetota bacterium | reverse complement strand
CGATCGCGCGGGACTCTTCGAACGCGCCGATCACGGCACGTTGTTCCTCGATGAGATCGGCGAGCTTCCGCTCGAACTCCAGGCCAAGCTGCTGCGCGTGCTGGAGACCGGCGAAGTGCGCCGACTCGGCGGCGCGGAAGCCAAACACGTCGATTTCCGGCTGGTGACGGCCACCAATCGCGAGCTGGCCCGCGAAGTGCGCGAAGGCCGCTTTCGCGCCGATCTGTTCTATCGGCTCGACGGCTTGCGCATCGATCTTCCGTCGCTCGCGCGCCGGCCCGAGGACATTCCCGAACTCAGCCTGCATTTTCTGCGCCAGATGGCCGAGCCTGGGACGGAGCCGCGGCGCATCTCGAAGGAAGTTCTGGCCAGGCTGGGCGCGCGAGCGTGGCCCGGTAACGTGCGCGAACTGCGCAACGAGATTGCCCGGCTATGCGTGCTCGATACGGGCGACCTCGATGATCCGGGGCTAGTCAGCGAAGGCGATCTCGCACTCTCGCCGCACGCGCCCGATCAGCTGGTGACGCTTGCTGACCTGGAGCGCGACGCCATCCTGCGCGCGCTGCGCGCGTCGAATGGGGACAAGAACGAAGCGGCGCGCAGGCTTGGGATTTCGCGCGCGAAGATCTACCAACGCCTCAAGGACTGGGGCATCGGCTGATCATTTCTTCTTGAACAGGTCCTTGACGCCCTTGAGCGTGCTTTCGACGCCCTTGCCGATTTCGACCGCATTCTCGGGGTGTTCGGCCAGGCTCTTGGCCAGGTCCTTGACGACGTCGCCGGACAGGCCGGGGATTTTTCCGGAGGCTGCGGCCTCGAGCAGTGCCTTGAAAATCTCGCTCGACAATTCGGCGATCGAGAGGCTCTTTCCGTTGCCGACATCCTCAAGGTGGAGCTCGGGGATCGTCGCGCTCGCGGCGCCGCTTCCAAGCTTTCCAAGCGCTGGATCGAGCGCGTAGTCGACTTCGACCGTCGTGTTGCGGATCACGAGATCGCGGATGACGAAGCGCTTCTGCGAGCCCGGCTCTTCGACGGCGGGCCTGTCGCCCTGCCCGGCGCCGCCGCCCAGGCGTGCCAGGTTTTTCTGGATCACCCCGTAGTTGGTCTGCGTGCCGCGGCCTTCCAGGCGCAGATGGATGCCGTCGAGTTCAAAGCTTTGCACCTCGACCAGCTCGCCCATCAGGCTCGACATGCGGACATGCAGCAGGCCCAGTTTCATGCCCAGCATCGGCCTGTCCGAGAAGCCCGCAGGATTGGAGATCGACAGGTCCTCGATGCCGATGACTCCATCGAAGGGGTGGAGCTTGACGCCGCCCACGCTGGCTGGAACGGCGAGCGCGTAGCTGACGCCTTTTTCGACGGCGGCGCTCGCGCCGCGATCGAGCAGCAGGTAGAGCGCTAGCGCGAGTGCGAGCAGGACGAAGAACGCGACGAGCAGCAGTCGAAGGATGAGGCGCATGGTCGGCCCATTCCAACAGCGCCCGCGCCGTATGCCAGGGAATTGAGGCGTGATCCACGCGATCGCGAAGTAAATCCGAATTTTTCGGCCGCCAGAGCGCCGTGGCGCAGTCGTGTTCCTGCCGCATTCACTGGGTACGAAAGCGGTCGGGTGGGGGCCTCGAGCTCGCACTCGTTCCACCCGGATTTCAGCACGAGGACTCGATGATCCCGATGATTCAATGGTTTCCGCATGCGGCGTGCGTTCTCGCCGCGTGGAGCACTCAACAAGGCTCCGCACCTCTGCACGATGAAGCGACTCGGCATTCCAGCCGGCTCTCCGTGATCGAAGAAGAGTGGGCGGAGGAACTGGCCGTGGCGACGAGCAGCTCTTCCGGCCTGATCACACGCGTCGATGTTGGCCGTGCGCCAGGCCGGACCTGCCTGCGCGTGAGCCTCGAAGGCGCGGCGCCGCTGACGAATGCAATCGTGGAACTGGGCTCTCTGCGCGGCGAATCCCTGACCGGCATTTGCCGCCAGGTGTTGCGCACGGACGCCGAGGGGCGAGCTCAGCTCGACTATCGCGGACCGCTTCAGGGCGGGCTCGGCGCGAGATTCGTAGCACGTCCGAGGCTCGGTCCTGTGCAGCCCTCGCGCCCCGTCGGAGTGCCCGGCTCCGGGACGCAAGCCGTCTTCGTTCCGCAGCGTGGAGACATCGTGATCACAGAGATCATGAAGGACCCGAGTTTCGTCAGCGACGCGCACGGCGAGTGGTTCGAGATCCAGAACATCACGGGGCACGTGATCAACATTGCGGGTTGGAAGATCTCTGACCTTGGAACCAATGCCCACACGATTTCGAACAACGCTCAGCCGCTCTACCTCAGTCCAGGGCAGCGCTTCGTACTCGGCATCGATCAGGATCCGCTGACCAACGGAGGTGTGGTGGTCGACTACAAGTATTCGAACTTCACGCTGGGGAACGCGGCCGACTCGATCCTGCTGACCGCTCGCAGCGGCTATCTGATCGACGAGGTGGACTACGACGACGGCATCTTTTGGCCGGACGTGTCCGGGAAGACGCTTTCACTGCACCTTTTCGCGGGCGATGTGTACCTGAATGACGACCCCGCCAACTGGTGCCCCGGCAAGACCCTGATCGGTGGAGGAAACACCGACATGGGCACGCCGGGGCAGGACAACGACACCTGTCCGTGAGCGTGCGCGGAGCCCCTTGGGCCACTCTGCCGTCGGCAGGTGAGTCCATCTGGGGGAGAACGCTGGAAAGCCTCGTCCGGGCTTGAAATGCCGTGATAGAAAGAGGGGGCGGCGTTGCTCTGCCGTCCCCTCCATGAAATCAGCCCACGACCGCGGCATTTCGGCTTCCATTTTCCTCCTGGGCCTGTGGTTCGTGGCTCCGAGCAGGGCCCTGGCGCAGAACCTCGAAGTCCACGTCGTCAACGTGGATCAGGGGCTTTCCGTGTTCGTGCGTTCGCCGACGGGCATGCGCGTCCTGATCGACGCGGGCAACCCAGGTGATGGCACCCTGCTCGTCACACCGTACCTGCAGTCGATCGGGGTCACGACGCTCGACTACTCGTACATGACGCACTGGCACACCGATCACTTCGGTGGGCTGATCGACCTGTTCAATACCGGCTACAAGCCGTTGACTGCCGCCTACGATCGCGGCGACACCAACAAGCCGTCGAATTCGTTCGTGACGTCGTACTCGACGGCGGTCGCGGGCAAGCGTCAGATCGCCACGCTGGGTCAGACGCTGGACATCGGCGGCGGCGCGACGATCGAGGTGCTGGCGATCAACGGGACTTGGCCGGGGGGATCCGTGAATCCCACGACCTCGAGCCAGGAAGAGAACTCGCGCTCGCTGGCGTTGGTGATTCGCTACGCGGACTTCGACTGCTACGTCGGTGGCGACTGCACCGCGAACGGCGACGGTTCGACTTCCAACGTCGAGGGCCCGGCCAGCGCCGTGATCGGACAGGTCGAGGTGGCGATCGCCTCGCACCACGGCTCGAGCACCGGCTCGACGAACGAAGTCGTTGGCAACCTCTCGCCGGCGATGGTGATCCAGTCCGCGGGCTTCGACAATTCTTACGGGCACCCGACCAAGACCGTGACCAACCGTTGGAACTCAACTGCGGCCGCGCGCGTGCAATGGTGCACGACCGAGGGCGACACGGCCAATGGCGCCGGCGGATTCACTGCCGTCAACAGCAGCATCGTGCTGGTCAGCGACGGCCTCACGTTTCGCGCGACGCGCGCTGCGGGTGGCGAGACGGTCAACTTCACGACCTTCGAACATCCCGTGGCGGCGGCGAGCACGACCAACCTGGTGATCGGCGAAGCCCTGGTCGATCCGGCGGCGTCGAACGACATCTACGGCGAGTGGATCGAACTCGCGAGCACTGCGCTCGCGCCGATCTCACTGGCCGGGTTGAAAGTTCAATCGGGTGTGAATTCGTTCACTATCGCCAGTCCGGTCATTCTGGCTCCTGGCGAACGCTTCTTGATGGGCGTCGATGGAAGAAGATCGCGCAACGGAAACGTCTTCGTGGACCTCGGCGCACCCTTTGAGCAGTTTGGATTGCTGAACAGCGCCAGTTCGCTTTCGATCCGAACCGCTGCCAACGCCTTGATCGAAACTCTTGTCTGGGGCGGAGCCGGCGTGCCGATTCAGGCCGGGAAATCGGTCGAGCGGATCCTGCCGAATCAGGCCGCCCTGCCCTCCAATTTCGCCGCGGCTTTGAGTGCCTGGGCTGCGGCGGACCTCGGCACGCCCGGCGCGGTCAACGACAACGATCCCGAGTCCTGCCCCGCGCCGATTCCCTTCGGCAGCGGCAAGTTGACGTCGGTGGGCACTTTTCCGGTGATGGGCTCCCTGGGAACTCCTAGCGTCTACACCAACGACTTCTTCGTGAGCGTGTCCGGCGGCGTTCCGAACAAGCCCGCGCTGTGCCTGTACTCGCACAATCAAGGTTCCGCTCCCTTTTTTGGTGGAACGCTCTACGTCGCTGCGCCGATCCACCGCCTGACCGGGCAGCCTCTCGATCTCAGCGGCGCCGGGAGCTGGAGCTTTCCGTTCGTGCCGGGGGACGCGGGGCTGACCTACTACTTCCAGGTCTGGTTCCGCGACAACGCCGCGCCCGATGGGACACACGTCGGCCTGTCGAACGCGCTTCGAGCGCAGATCTGTCCGTCCTCGGTCACGCCGCCGCCGCCGCCGGTCTCCGGCACGATCATCGTCACCGAGATCATGAAGGATCCGAGCTTTGTCAGCGACGCCAATGGCGAGTGGCTCGAGCTCTACAACACCACGGCGCAGGCCATCGACATCGAAGGCTGGACACTGCGCGACGACGGCAGCGATGCGCACGTCTTGACCAACGGCGGAGCCGGCATCGTGATCCCGGCGGGCCAGTACCGAGTGCTCGGCATCAACGCCAACACGTTGACGAACGGCGGGGTCAGCGTGCTGTACAAGTACTCGAGCTTCACGCTCGGCAACAGCGCGGACGAGGTTGTGCTGATCGACGGCAACGGCCTCGAGATCGATCGCGTCAATTATTTGGCCGGCGCGCCGTGGCCGAGCACACCGGGACGCGCGCTCAACCTCAAGGCGGGCGTGCTGGACGGGACGGCCAACGACGATCCGATCAATTGGTGCACCGCGTCGATGCAGATCAGCGGCACGAACACGGACCGGGGGACGCCGAATCTGGCGAATACGACCTGCCCCTGAGCGATCCGGTGTACGGTGCCAGGCAGATTCATCGATTCGAGTACGAATCGATGTAGGAGCCAGGCACCAGATTGGATTCTGCTTCGAGGCGAAGGCAGGATGGGCCCATGCAAACTAGCCGGAGCCGAGGACGAGCCCGGAGTCGTGGTGTGGGCGTGTGCTGCGGGCTCGCGCTGTGTTTGCTTTCGGCGCTGCTCTTCGCGCAGGAGCCCGCCGATCCCGCGCGCGGGCTCAAGTCCAAAATTGTCGCCGAGCGCCTGGCCGCGATCGAAACGCTGCGAATTTCATCCGCTGCGCAGAACGAGAAGCTCTTGCTCGGCGCGCTCGCCGATCGCGACTGGGAGGTCACCGAGAAGGCTGCGCTGGCTCTGGCCGACCGTGGCGGAGACGCCTCCGTCGCGCAGCTGGTGCGGTTGTGCATCGACGGTCCGGTGCTGCGCATGCGGCGCGCCGGCGCGCGTACGCTGGCCAAGATCGCGCCGTTCAAGGGCACGGCCGAACTGGCAAAATTGACCGCCGGCAAAAGCGCCGCGCACGCGCTCGAGGCGCTGGCGATCGTGGCGCCGGCCTGCGCCGATGGTTCAGCGGGCGGCGTGATCCAACGCGGCCTCAAGTCCAAGGACCGCAGCGTGCGCGCCGCGGCCGTTCAGTGCATCCCCGCCATGCCGCAGGGACTTGCCGACGATGCGCTCGCTGAATTGCTCAAGGGCGGCGACGCCGAACTGATCGCGCTGGCGCTCGATGCGATCGCGGCCAGCGGTGAGGCCCATTTCATCACCGGACTGCTGAAGGCGCTGCACGAAGCCGAGGTACCGGACGTGCTCGAGCGACGCCTGATCGCGGCAAGCGTGGCAAGCATGGGCAGCCTTGAAAAACTTGGGCGGCCGCTCCAGCCGGCGAAGCAACTCGAAGCCTTTGCGCAGCTTGGTCCGCTCGAGAGCGGCGAGGCCGGAGCCCGGGCGATTCGACTGTACGCGGCTCTCGCGCGCGGGCTCGCCGTGGAATCGCCGATGGCCGGAGTGCTGTCCCCGCTGCTCGTCGCGGGTCTGTCGAACACGCATCCCAAGGTGCGCAAGGCCGCGATCGTCGGTGTCCTGCGCAACGCGACCCCGGGTGGACGCGAGGCCGTATTAGGTCTGGCCGCGAAGGACACCGATGCGAGCGTGCGCGTGATCGCGCTCTGCGAACTGGTTCGGGCGCTGGGCGCGAAGGATAGCGCGCTGTTCGCCGTGCTGACCGAAAGCGTCGCCAACGATCCGGATCCTGGCGTGCGCGAGGAAGCCGCCGTTTCGCTCGGCGTGCCCGAGCTTTCTGGCGCGGCGGTCGCGCTCGGCCGAGCGCTTGACGATCGAAACTGGGAGGTCGTGACCTGCGCGGCCGTTTCGCTCGGCAAGACCCGCGATCCCGGCGCGCTCGCGCCGCTGCAAGCGCTGTTGTCGAACGCCGACTGGCGTCAGCGCGCGAGCGCCACCGTCGGACTGTGCTGGCTGATGAACAAGGACGCCGTGCCGGCGCTGATGCGCGCCCTGGGCGACACGGATCCCAGCGTGCGCCGGACTGCGTTCGTGTTCCTCGAACAACAGTTCAAGGCCCATCTGCCGGAAGAGCGCGGCGCCTGGGAAACCTGGTGGAAGGCGAACGAGAAGCGCGTGCAACTCGTCGATCCTGTCGCGGCCAAGGAACGGCGCGAGCGCTACGGCTATGCGCAACAAGCAGCAGGCGTGTTCGAGGATCTGGACGTCGTCGTGCTCGACAGCCGGGGCGACCACATCCAGCGCGTGCTTGATCAACTGAAGATCGCGCACCGCACGACGCAGGCTTCGAAGCTCGCCGAAGCCGCACTGCATCCGGGCGCTATCTACGTCTCGAACTGCACCGGAGAAATTGAACCCAAGGACGTGGAGCGCATCGCCTGGTACGTACGCGCAGGCGGCGTGTTGTTCGGTTCGTGCTGGTCCCTGACCGAGACGATCGAGCGCGTTCACCCGGGAATTCTGCATCACTTCGAGACTTCGAGCGACGTGCAGGGCGATGTCGTCGCCCGCGCGGTCGATCCCGCGAATCCCTACCTCAAGGACGTTTTCAAGCAGGATTGCGAGCCGCTGTATCACCTCGAAGGATCGCACCTGATCGAAGTGCTCGAGCCCGAACGATGTGAAGTCCTGATCGACAGTCCACAGGCGCTGACGCGCTGGGGCGGCGGCAATCTTGCGGCTGCTTTCCGTTCCGGGCACGGCCTGATCCTCGATTCGGCGAACCACTTCGAACTGCAGGGACTCGAAGTTGCTCCGGGGGTCAAGACCGCTGAGGACCGGATCGCGTTTGCCTTCGATCACCTCGGCATGGACTTTGAGACTTGGCGGCGCACGCAGAACGAGAAGTGGTGGGACAACGCGCTCAAAGCCTCGCAGAAGGTCTTCGATTTCTCGGCGCTGCAGTTCGTCACCAACTTCGTGCGCGCCAAGCGCCTGGCGGACAATTGACCGGCTTCTCATGACCCTGCCTCGAGCCCCGATGACACATCCATTCGAGTTGGCTGCCTGCGCAGCGCTCGCGCTGTGCTTCGTGCCGGGCAGCATCCTCCAGGCGACAGCGACGCCGGCGCAGCACTCGGCGCGCGCGCGTGGGCGGCTGGCCTGGCAGGCGGGTTCGTACGAAACGCTCGGCGCGAAGGCGAAGGCCGAGAAGCGCGCGGTCCTGATCTACCTGTGGTCGCAAGGCTCGCCCTGGTGCGCGCGGCTCGAAGCAGAAACCCTGAGCGACGCGACGTTGGTGGAGTCGCTTCAACCTGTGCTCAGCTGGAACGCCGACGGTGAGCAAGGCGCTGGGAAAATGTTGGCTGACCTATTCGGCCTGGCTGCGTTTCCGGTGCTCTTGTTCTTCGACACGGAGGGCCGGGCGATCGACCGCTTCGACGGCTATCAACTCAAGCCACGCTGCGTTGACGAATTCGCGCGCGTGTTGCGCAACGAGGACACGCTGGCCGATCTTGCGCGGCAGGTGAGCGTAAAGCCCGACGACATCGAACTGCGCACGCGCCTCGCCGCCAAACTGGAGCGCCTCGGCGATCACGCCGGGTGCGCGTTGCAGATCGAGGCGATCCGCAAGCGCGACACGAAACGCAAGAGCCTGCCCATGCGCCGCGAGGAATACGCCGCGAAGCTGGCCGCGATCCAGCAGCACTTCGAAGCCGCGCGCGAGATCAATCCGGGACCCTTGGTGCGCTTTCTCGAGGAGGAACGCCATCCGGAACTGTTGTTCGAAGGCTATCGCGCCCTCTCGGCCATGCATCTGCAGCGTGCCGACGAGCTCGAGGCTGCCCAGCAACTGATCGTCGCGCGCTCCAAGCGCGCGGATCTGCGCGCCACGATCACCAAGGCCGCAAGCTATCTGCCGGTGGATCCTGCACTGCAGGTCGGCTTCGCGCTGGACACGGTCGGGGTTTTCGCCAGGTTTCCCGGCGATCTTTCCGACGCTGACAAGGCGCTGCTTTTGCAGCTTAGCTCCGAAGCCGTCGTGCTCTTGCCGGAAGAGGCGCGCGTCCATGGCGCCGCGGCATTGGCTTCGTTCTTCCATGGCGACAAGCCGGCCGCCGCGGCGGCCCTGCGCCGAGCCATGGAGTTGGAGCCGGACAATCCCGAGTGGGCGCGCATGGCGCAGGCGATGGGACTGTGATTGCCGCGAACGCCGAGCCCCGACGCCGGGTAGACTTGCTCCGCACTGCGCTCGCCGACGTCCGCACACTCCACTCACCCGGACCATGAATCCCGTTTCGCGCGAAAGTCTGCTCGACTACGTCAGCTACGAAACCGAGCGCGAGCGCCTGCGCGCGCAGGTCATGGCGATCAAGGCGCCGCGCCGCATCCATGTCGGCGGCGTCTTGACGTTTCTGTTCGAAAACACGGCCACGATTCGCTATCAAGTTCAGGAGATGATGCGCGCCGAGCGCATCGTGCGCGAGGCGGACATCCGCCATGAACTCGAGACCTACAACGAGTTGCTCGGCGCGCCCGGTGAATTGGGCTGCACGCTCTTGATCGAGATCGTCGATGCCGAGGAGCGGCAGCAAAAACTAGGCGAGTGGACGCTGCTGCCTGCGGCGTTGTACGCCCGGCTGCCCAACGGAACGCTGGTGCGCGCGACGGTCGATGCGCGCCAACTCGGGGAGACGCGGCTTTCGAGCGTGCACTACCTCAAGTTCAACGTGCGCGGGCAGGTGCCCTGGGCCATCGGGTCGGACCTTGCGGAGCTCAAGATCGAAACCGAGCTCTCGGCCGCGAACCGCGCCGCACTGGCCGAGGATTTGGCCTGCGACCTGTAGGGCCTGCCCCTGGGACGTGTTTTTCGTCCCGATGGCCTCGGTGACCGGCGCAGCATCGTGGACTAGGGTTTTCGCCATGCTGATCCTGCCTGCCATCCTCTGGCGCGAGATCGAGGAGCGCACGCGCCTCGCGCTTCCGAACGAAGCCTGCGGCCTCTTGCTCGGCAAGGTGCGCGGCCGCGTGATCGAAGTGACGGCCCTTTCACCCGGCCGCAACGTGAGTCCAGAACCGCGCGCGCACTTCGAGATCGATCCGCTGGATGTGCTGGGCGCGGAAGACGGTGCGCTGGGCATGGGCCTCTCGATCGTCGGCGTCTGGCACAGTCATCCGCGCGGCCCGCTGATGCCCTCGCCGGGGGACCGCTCGAACGACAGTGGCTCCTGGCTGACCTTGATCGCTGTGCCGCAAGCCCATGTCGGCATCGAACTAGGTTGCTGGAGAACGACGGAAGCGGGCTTTGAATCGGTCGGCGTCGGCCAGCTGCTCGGCGCGCGTCGCTGACTCACGCGGCGGCCGCGCGAGGGTAGGCTCTGCGTGTGCAGGATGCAGCCGAACGATTGGGTGCGCAGGTAGAGCGCATGCGTTGGGTGGCCGTGCATTGCGCGGGCCGCGCATTGTTGCGCCGGCTCGAAGTCGACGACCTCGTCCAGGAGGCGCTGTTGCGAGCCTGGCAGGACCGCGATCGCTGGCCTGCGCGCGACCAGAACGATGCCGCCTTCGCACGCTGGCTCGCGCTGCTCGTGCGCCACGCGACGATCGATGCCGCGCGCGCGAGTCGCGCCAGGAAGCGCGCGGCGCGCGAAGAACGACTGGACGCGAGCGATTTTTCGCGCAGCGGAATCACGCCGCGCGATCTGCCCGCGCAAACCGCGGGGCCGGCGACGCGCGCTGCCGCGGCCGAAACGCGCCTTTCGCTCGAGCGCGCGTTTCTGCGTCTCTGTGGCGAACATCGGCGCGTGATCGCCCTGCGCCAGTTCGAAGGTCTTTCCGCTGCCGAGACCGCCGCGCGGCTGAAACGGAGCGAAGTCGCCGTGCATTCCCTGTTCCGGCGCGCGCTGCAGGCCTGGGAGCGCGAATCGGGGAACAATTTTTCGACTTTCGGCGACGAATCGAACTTCGGCGCGCGCTCTACTCCGGCATGAGCACCCAATCCCTGGACGACCGGCTCGATGAACTCGTGGCGCGCTACGCCGAGCGCCTTGCGCGCGGCGAGAAGCGCGGGCCCGAGGACTTGATCGCGGAGGCCCCCGAGAGTGCGCGCGGCGAACTGGCGCGCTGCCTGCGCATGCTCGAAGTCGGCTTGAAGGGCGGCAGTCCCGCGCCGCTTCCGATCGGTCCGGGCACGGTCTTCGACGGCTTTCGCATCGAGCGCGAGATCGGCCGCGGCGGCATGGCCATCGTCTACCTGGCCACGCAGCTCGACCTGCATCGCCCGGTGGCGCTGAAAGTCCTGCGGCCCGGTCTCGCCCTCGACGAGCGTCACGTCGAGCGCTTCCGGCGCGAAGCACTCGCGGTCGCGCGCCTCTCGCACCCGCACATCGTGCAGATCCACGGCGTCGGCATCGGCCTGGGCCATCCCTATCTCGCCATGGAATTCGTCGAAGGTCCGACGCTGGCCCAGGTCTTCGCTCAATTGCCAGCGCCCGGCGTGCGCAGCGCCGAGGATCTTGCGCGCGCGGTCGGCTGGCCTCTCGAACGCGTACTGGGCAAGTCGTACGAAGTTGCACTCGCGGAACTGCTCGTGCCGGTCGCCCGCGCGTTGGCGACTGCCCACGAAGTCGGGCTCGTGCACCGCGACATCAAGCCCTCGAACATTCTCGTTCGCAAGGACGGCAACGCGCTGGTCGCCGACTTCGGACTGGCGAAGGGCGACGGTGATCAAGGCCTCTCGCTCTCGGGCGAACCCCTGGGCACACCGTATTACATGTCGCCGGAGCAGGCGGCGATGACCGAGGCGCGCGTCGATCGGCGCACGGATGTGTACAGCTTCGGCGTCGTGCTGTACGAGGGGCTCGGCGGAGTGCGGCCCTTCGAAGGCAAGACCTTGATCGAGGTGCTCGACGCCGTGCGCCATCAGGAGCCGCGCTCGCTGCGCGAACTCGACCGCCGCACGAGCGCCAATGCGCAGTCGTTGGTGAGGCGCGCGATGGCGCGCGATCGCGAAGGCCGTTATCCGTCGGCGCTGGAACTGGCCGCGGACCTGAGCACGCTGGCCTTGGGTTTGACGACCCAGGCCCACGCTCGCCAGGGCGGACGATTGCGGCGCGCTTGGGCCGCCTATCGCGGAACCATGCTGGGGGAGTGCGCTGAATTCCGTTCGGACGCGTCGTTTCTCGGATTGCCGCTGGTCCACGTCGTCAGCGGGGCGCATCGCCAAGGCCGCAAGAAGACGGCGCGCGGCTGGATCGCGATCGGCCCCAAGGCCATCGGCGGCATCGCGATCGGCGGCGTGGCGAGTGGTGTATTCGCATTCGGCGGCGTGGTCTGCGCCGCCTTCGGAATGGGCGGGCTGAGCGCTTCGCTGTTCGCCTGGGGCGGTCTCGCCTTGGGAGGCATGGCCATGGGAGGTCTCGGCGTCGGGTACGGCGCAGTCGGCGGCGGGGCAGTCGGGTACTACGCCTGCGGGGGGCAGACGTACGGCAAGTACGAGATCACCTCGGGCAAGCGCGACCCCGAGGCCGTGGAATTCTTCAGCGGAAACGCCTGGACCTTCGCGCTCATGTTTGGGGGCC
>JANMRV010000645.1:0-1191 GCA_031388685.1 Planctomycetota bacterium | reverse complement strand
TTGCCGTTCTTCCACAGCTTCGGTTACACCGTGACGCTGTGGACTCCGCTGCTCGCCGGCGCGTCGGTCGTCTACCACGACAACGCGCTCGACGTTCGAGCCATCGGCGAAGCCGCCAAAACCTATCGGCCGACTGTGCTGCTGGCCACACCGGCGTTGTATCAAGCCTGGATGCGACGCATCGAACGCGAGCAGCTTTCCAGCGTGCGCGCCGCGGTCGTCGGCGCCCAGCGCTTGCAACCGACACTTGCCGACGCCTGGTTCGAGCGCTTCGGCAATCGGCTCTACGAAGGCTACGGCTGCACCGAGATGTCGCCGGTAGTGTCGGCGAATCTGCCCGAGCACAACGGCGACGTGCGCCGACGCGAAGGCTCCGTCGGCCGCGCGCTGCAAGGGATCGAGCTCGAGATCCGCGACCCCAAGACCGGTGTGGCGCTTCCCTCCGGTGTCGAGGGCGATGTCTGGGTGCGCGGCCCCGGCGTGATGCTCGGTTACCTTGGCGACGAAGCGGCGACGCGCCGTGCGATCGTCGACGGCTGGTACGACACGCAGGACGTCGGCAAACTCGACAGCGAAGGATTTTTGACGCTGACCGACCGCCGCTCGCGTTTTTCGAAAATCGGCGGCGAGATGATTTCCCACGGCGCAGTCGAGTGCGCGCTGTCGTCCGCGGCGGCAGCGCTCGGTGAATCGTCGAGCCACTTCGCGCTTGCGGTCACCGCGATCGCCGACGAACAGCGCGGCGAGCGCCTGATGGTGCTGCACACGCCGCTGAAGATCGGAGTCGACGCGCTGCTCGAACGCGCGCGCAAGGACGGCCTCGCGAATCTGTTCACGCCGCGCGCGAGCGATTGCATCGAAGTCGAAGCGCTGCCGCAGCTGGCTTCGGGCAAGCTGGATCTGGGCATGTTGAAACGTTGGGCGAGCGAGCGACGCGTCCGCGCAACGTAAGTTTCGAGCTCGGTGATCGCGCACTTGGCTTGACCCGTCGATCGAGCACGGCGACGATCCTCGCTCAACCTCGAACCGAAGGGCTCACCGATGACGACGGGCATACGCAAGCCGGGCGAATTCTGCTGGATCAACATGCTGACGCCTAAGCCGGCACAGGCGCGCGAGTTTTTCGCCAAGCTCTTCGGCTGGACCTACACCGAGATTCCGGGCATGGGCCACTCGATCCAGGTCGGCGGC
>JANMRV010000604.1:0-4417 GCA_031388685.1 Planctomycetota bacterium | reverse complement strand
CACAGGCCTCGCGATGAAACGCCTGTTCATCAACGTCCAGCACAACCAGTTCGGCTCGAAGAGCGATGTCGAGGTCGACCTCGAAACGTGGAAGAGCGAAGACACGCTCGAAATCGTGCTCGATCCGCGCGCGACGGTCGCGGTGCGGCTGCTCGATGGCAAGGCACCGGTGATCGCGGCGAGCCTGCGCATCCTCGGACCGCAAAGTCATCACATTCTCGGCGTGTTCACGACCGACTTCAACGGCGTCGTGCGGCACGGGCCGGTGACGCCTGGTCAATACCTCGTCAGCGTCGAGCAACCGGGCGTCTGGCTCACCGAACAGCTCGTCGAAGCTGGCGACAAGGACATTCCGCGCGATGTGCAAGTGCGCAAGCTGGGCGGTCTCGCGCTGCGGCTAATGTCATCGGGGCAGCCTGCTCCGGGGGTGCGCGTTGAACTCGAATCCGTCGAGAGCGGAGCGAAACTCTCCGACTGGATCCAGCGCGGTCTGGTCAACGTCGCGGGCGGAACACTGATCACCGACGCCACAGGCCTCGCGCAGGTCAACGGACTTCCGCACGGCGAATACCTCGTGCGGGTGACAACCCAGGCGGGCTCGTTCGCGGCGGGGCGTGTCACGGTTCAGGCCGGGCCGGTCACGCAGACGGAACTGGCGATTCCCTGAAGCGACTGCGGGACCACGCGCTCGTCACGTTTGCTGTGCCCAGAACTGCGCACGGCCCAGCTCGCGGGTTGAGCAAGACCGCGCTCGTACTGCAGACCTCGAGCACTGAATGAGCGCCTGGGGGCGGGCACTCGGTATTCCGGTCAGCGCAGGCAGGATTTGAACGCGCGCGACTCGGCTCGTGCCGCGAGGAATCGCGCCCGACTTCGCATCAGTCCGTGCCGTTGATCCCTCTCCCAGGCACGAACACAAGACTGCCGGTCTGATTGGGCCAAGCGCGCGCGCGACTGTACTTGCTGTCGAGACTCGAGACCTCGCTCGCGAACTTGGCTTCGTCGCGCAACATCCAGCCTTCGGCGGCAAGACTGCCGAGCATCAAGCTGGCAGCGAACGCGACGAGTACGCGCCGCGGTGCCCATGACTTCGCGCCACGCCGGACGGCCTGCGACGCATGCACGGGAAGTGCGACGAACATGAGCGGCACGACGACACTGACCACCAGACTCGTCAGGAACGTCGTGACATCGAAGTTCACCGTCTCGCTCAGGTTTCGAGCGCTCGCGTAGAACCAGAAGCCGACGACGAGTCCGAGGGAAATTCCTGCTAGCAGGAGCAGCAATTTCATGGCCAATTCATCCTACTCGGCCGCGCTCGTTGCGGCTCTGCCCCGGACGCAGATCCGCGGGGCGACACCCACTATGCCTCGACGGCCCTCGCCCACCGGCTCGACTACTTGTCCTTCTTCGCCGGCGCGTCACCGCGCGTCACGGTCAGCAGCACGAGCATTTCCTTGTCCTCGCTCGGCCCAGGGCCGCGGAAGTAGACGCTGCGGCCGGGCTCGATCACCACCTGACTGCGCATGCGCTGCGTGTCGACTTCGGGCAACGCAACTTCGACGTCACGACCGCCATCGACGTCCAAGTGCACGCTCGCCGTACGGATCGGCTTCTTGACGACAGAGCGCCACAGCTCGACCTCGAGGCCGAGCTGGTTCGTGCCCAGCTCGACGCCGCGCACGCCGACGCCGAGACCGTCGCGGACCGAGCCGATCTCCGGGACGGCGATCGTCTTGTGGCCAGGCTCGGTCACGCGCAAGCTCCAGTCCTTGACGTACTCAACCTTGTCGTAAGTCGAGAGGTAGCCGTGCGAGCGGGTGAACATCATCAGCTTCGGCGCGTTCAGGAAATCGACCCCGGGCAATTTGGGCGCCGCCGCAAGCAGGCGTTCCAGGTCCTCGGGAGCGAGCACACATGGGTTGTGCCACGTGTGCGCCTGCATCCACTGTCGAAGCTCCTGCCTCGCCAACCTTAGCGCACTAATGTCGAACTCGCCGACGAGCACTGATTCGGCCTCGGGCGCCGGCAAGAAGGAGTCGAAGCAGCCCTTGATGCCGACGAGGATGTGGAATTCGCTCGTGAACCTGGATCGCTCGCCACGCTGCAAGGCGAAGAAGCGATCCAGCCAGGCATGGCCCTCGGCGGGAAGCTGCGCAATCAGCGTCCCGTTGGCGAGCAATTCCAGGCGATCCAGTTCGGCCGAGAGCGGCGGTTCGATCCATAACCGCAACATCGTCTGCCATTGCTCCGCGCGCTGGGCGATTTTTCCTGCGTCGTCAAGCGCAGTTGGCGCGGCCTGGGACTCCTTCTGCGAATCGGCTGTGGCTCGCGTGACCTCCACCGCGCGGCTCGTGCTGCCGGAGCTCGGCTCCGGTGGTTCTTCGAAGTCCGGGTACGCGGCGTCGGCGAGCAAGATGTCGTGCAGATCGATCAGTCGCAATGTGCGCGGCTCGCTGCGCGTGTCTTGCGGCGTCGGAGTCTGCAGCGACTGTTGCGATGCGGCCCAAGGAAGCGCGAGCGAAAGGGCTGCGATCAGGAAGAACGACGATTTCAGGCTATTTTTCATGGGTAGCGGGCTCGAGTCGATTCGGTGGTCCAAGTCGTGTCGTGTTGCGGATCGCCGCGGTATTCAGCTCTCGCGGTCCGCCCGCGATCGGTGATGACGACGGAGCGGTTGCTCGTCGGAGTTTGTGTGCTGATCTCCCATTCGACGCTGATCACGCGGCTTTGGAGGGAGGGCCGCGGTTGCGGCGCGATGTCCCCGCGTTGGATGAACCAGACAAGGCCGCCGCCGACAGCGATCAGCACTGCCGCGGCGACAGCAATTCGGCGCACGGGCCACAACTTCGGCCGGCGCTGCGTCACGCGCGAAAGCTGTTCGAGCTGCGCGAGCATCCCGAGCAACTGCTGCAGCCGCTTGGGATCCTCGACGATGCCCTGCAAGACGGCGTCGTCCACCAGCGGGTCGCGGCGCTCGTCGAGCGCAAGCTGAACCTGCGACCAGAATTGTTCGTCACCACTCATTCGTCACCTCGCACAAGTTTTCCGCGCGCACGATGCAAGTGCGACTTGACCGTGCCTTCCGGGATCATGAGCGCCGCGGCGATTTCAGCCAGCGTTTCGCCGCGTTGATGGAAGCGCAGCAGCACGTCGAGTTCGCGCGCGGAGAGTTTCGCCGCGCAACGCGCGATCGTCTCCTGCTCCTCGAGCGTGGTCGCGGGATGGGATTCGCGGGCCTTCACCGAACGGCCAAGTTCGTTCTGACTTTCCTCGTCGCGCATCAGCGCCGCTCGTCGATCGAGGTAAAGCCGCAGGACCGTCTTGCACAACCACGGCCCGATCGGGCGACTGGCGTCGAAGCTGTCGCGGTACTTCAACGCGCGCGCCGCTGCTTCCTGGGCGAGATCGTCGGCATCGACCGGCGGCCTCGAGCCCGTGACCAAGCGCGCGGCAAAGGCGCGCACTCGGGGCAGTTCGTCGACCAGCAGGTCTTCGAGGGACTTCGCCTGCGGCCGCGGCGGGTTCAACGTCGCGGCATGGCGGGTAGGGGAGGTCGGGCGCACACCCCACCTCTACCGCAATGGCGGCGCTAGAGGTTGCAGGATTCTTGGGCGACCGGCGTTAGAAGCGCCGGATCACGCCCAGCACTACCCCCCGGACCTCGAGGGTCGGGGTGTAGATCGGCTCCATGGCCGCGTTGGCGGGCTGCAGCCTATAGCGGGTGCCCTCGCGGTAGAGCCGCTTCAGGGTCGCCTCTTCGCCGGGCAGGATCGCGACGACCATTTCGCCGTCGCGAGCATCGGAGCGGCGCTCGACCAGGACCATGTCGCCGTCGCGGATACCGTCGTCGATCATCGACTGACCGCGCACGCGCAAGGCATAGACATCGGCGCCGGGCGGGACGAGGTCGGTGAGTTCGAGTTCTTCGCGATCCTCGATCGCCTCGATCGGACTGCCGGCGGCGATCTTGCCGAGGATCGGGATCGTTGTCGTGCCGGTTCGGCTCGCGGCCTTCGCTTCAGGCGAGCCAATGCGCGGATTCTGTCCGGCCAGATCGGTCAGCTGCAGGCCGCGGCTGACGCGTTTGCCGGCCCGCGTGAGCAACCCCTTGCGCTCGAGTTCGGCGACGTGCCCGAAGATCGTGACCTTGTTCACCTCGAAGTGCTGCGCGACCTCTTCGAGCGTCGGGCTGATCCCGTGGCCTTCCACGTAGGACTGGTAGTAGTCGAGGATCTGGCGCTGGCGTTTGGTGAGCGGGGGATTCGATGAGGCGTTTGGCACGGAGTGTCGAGTGGGATGGGAAAGGGAGGCGCTTCTAGAAGAGGAAGGTCAGCGAGACGAGGAGCAGGAAGAAGAGAGCGGAGAGGCCGTCTTTACGGGCGAATTCGATTGCCTGGGTCATGGCGGAGTCCTT
>JANMRV010000587.1:0-6771 GCA_031388685.1 Planctomycetota bacterium | reverse complement strand
GCCGGCCGGCTGCGTCGGGGGAAGTACGCGCGGGGTAATAAACGCCGGTGGATTACCGGGCACCGAAAGGAAGCACCGTGCGCATAAAATGGACGCAATGGCGATCACCTACGACTCCCTGCCTCCCGATCTCGCAAAGTGGATCGCTGAGCAGCACATGTTCTTCGTCGCGAGCGCGCCACTCTCCGGCGCGGGACTGGTCAATTGCTCGCCGAAGGGCACGGACTCTTTTCGCGTGCTGGGCCCGAACGAAGTCGCCTACGCGGATCTCACCGGCAGCGGCATCGAGACGATCGCGCACCTCAAGGAGAACAAGCGCGTCGTGATCATGTTTTGCGCCTTCAACGGCGCGCCTAGGATCGTGCGCCTGTGGGGTGAAGGCTTCGCGATCGAGCGCGACCATCCGGAATTCGACTCGCTACATGCACGCTTTCACGTCCACATCGCGACGCGCGCGATCGTCCGTGTGAAGGTCGCACGCGTTGCGTCGTCCTGCGGATACGGTGTGCCGCGCTACGACTACGTCGAGGATCGCGACACCCTGCTGCGCTCCGCCGAGTCGAAGGGCCCTGACGGCATCGTCGAATATCGCCGGCAAAAAAATCTGTCGAGCCTCGACGGCTTGCCGGGACTGCGATGAACGACCAGCAGGACCGCTCGTCGCCCGGAACTCGCGCCGCGCCAGGGTCGCGCTGCGGGGTGGACGCGATGGAGGCGATCTACGCCCGCCGCTCGGTGCGGGCGTACACGAATCAGAGGGTCGGCCAGGAACTCGTGCACGCACTGATCGATGCCGCGCTCCAGACTTGCCCGATCGGCCTCACGCGCGAGGCGTTGAACGAAGCGCAGACCAAGCTCGAGTTCAAGATCCCCGCCGAGCACAGCGTCGTAATTCCGATCCTCGTCGGCTATCCGCGCGAACTCGGCCCACGTCCGCCACGGCGCGAAGCGCGAATCCACTCCTGGAAATAAGCCTCTGTACGGAGCGGGCTCCGTACGGAGGCTACGACTGAGTTCTTCGGCCAATGCCCCCTACAGGGAAGAGAACCGACCAGCCTCCAGCGCCTAGTCTCTGGTCTCCGGATGAGAGGTCATTCCGGTATCGAAGGTATCCAAGAGGAGTACAAATCATGAACATCATTCCCTGGCGCAAAGTGGATGGACCGCTGGCAGTCGAGAACGCTTTCGACGATCTTTGGAAGGGCTTTTCGGAGTCCTTCGACCGCGCGCGCTACCGCATGCCGGCCGCCCTGCAGACGATGAACTATCCGCCGATGAACGTCACCGAGTCCGAAAATCACCTGCTGGTTTCCGTCGAGCTTCCCGGCATGGAAGTCAAGGACATCAACATCGAGTTGATGGGCGACCAGCTCCTGATCTCCGGTGAACGCAAGTGGGAAGAGGAAAAGAAAGGCAAGGAGTATCGGCTGGTCGAGTCGCAGTACGGCAAGTTCTCGCGCACTCTGACGCTGCCGGAAAACCTGCGGCTCGAGCGTGAATCGATCGAAGCGACGTTCCAGAAGGGCATCCTCGAGATCAAGTTGATGAAGGTCGAGCCCACTCCGTCAGCCAAGATTCCGATCAAGAGCAAATAGCCGCGATCGAGTTGCCACAGCGCGCGGGACATTTCTTGTTCCGCGTTGCTCTGGGCTCCTGAACACGGATTACCGGAGCGGTCCGGCACGGCCCATCTGGAGGGGTCGCGACAGGCTGGCCCGGTGAGGTGCGCTCCGCGACGATTCGGGGGACCCGCCATCCTGACGGACCATGTGCTCGGTCGGGGTCTGCGGGTCTAGCGGGGCGCACCACTCCTTTGCCTGGCTCGGCTCGACGGCCGCGCTCGCGGCGCTGTACAGTGCCGCGATGTCCCAATTCGATCGCCGCGCGTTCCTGATCTACGGCGGCGCCGCTGCCGCGACCGCCGCACTGAGTTCGTGTCAATTGTTCGGCGGCAGCCCACGCGTTCGCTTGCCGAAAACAGGCCCGCTGAATCTCGGAGTGATCCGCGTCGGCGGCCGTGGCGCGGACAATCTTGCGGGCGTCGCAGGCGAAAACATCGTCGCGTTGTGCGATGTCGATGCGACGCACCTTGCCGCCGCGGCCGTCGGCTACCCGAAGGCCGCGCGCTTCACCGACTACCACGAGATGATCGAGGAAATCGATCTCGACGCAGTGGTGATCAGCACCCCCGACCACACGCACGCGCCGGCGACTTTGGCCGCGCTGCGGGCCGGCCTGGATGTGTATTGCGAAAAGCCGCTGACGCATACGCTCGAAGAAGCGCGCTCCATCACGGAAGCGGCGCGCAAGTATCGTGCGGTCACGCAGATGGGCACGCAGATCCACGCCGGCGACAATTACCGGCGAGTCGTCGAACTCATTCGCGCCGGCGCGATCGGACGTGTGCGCGAGGCGCATTGTTGGGTCGGGAAATCCTGGGGTGGCGGCGAGCGCTCCAAGGACACTCCGCCGCTGCCCGAGGGACTCAACTGGAAGCTGTGGCTCGGCACTGCGCCTCCTCGGCCCTACCATCCCGACTATCACCCCGCGGGCTGGCGGCGCTTCTGGGATTTTGGCACCGGCACGCTCGGCGACATGGGCTGCCACCATCTCGACCTGCCGTTCTGGGCGCTCGGTCTGGACAAGCCGAGCCACGTCCACGCCGAAGGACCGCCGGTCAACGAGGAAACAGCCCCGACGGCGTTGCGTGTACGTTGGATTTTCCCGTCCGTCGATCTGTGGTGGCACGACGGCGGCCTGCGGCCGCTGCAATTCGCGCAGGGGCTCTTGCCCGAGTGGGGCGACGGCACGTTGTTCGTCGGCGAAGGCGGGTTGTTGCTCGCGGACTACGACCGTCACGTGCTGCTGCCCGAACCGAAGTTCCTGACGTTCGTGCGTCCGCCGCCGTCGATTCCAGCTTCCGTCGGCCATCACAAGGAATGGCTCGATGCCTGCCGCACGCGTGGGAGCACGAGTTGCAATTTCGATTATGCGGGCCCCTTGACCGAGACGGTGCTGATGGGCGTCAAGGCCTATCGGCAGACGCTTTCGAGCTGAACTGGGCGAAACGCGGATCCGCTCGCCCGGGCAATCAATTCAGGCGGCCAGGGCCGGCTCGGTGTTGGCTGTTTCGCGCTCGCGCGGGAGCCGGCCACTCGCCAAGAGCCTCATGAGCGCGCCGGCGTCGAGGCCGCGCAGGTCGTCTGCTTGGGGTTCCTGCGCGCCTACGCACAGGGCTGCGCACTGCTCTGCGCAGATCGGCGCAGATCAAGCGGCGGGGCCTTCGCCCTAGGATCACTACCCAGATCCACCCCCGAGCCATGCCTGCGCCTTGCGGCTTCCGCATGGCGCTGAGAGAGGTCGCGCTTGCGAGTCCTGCTGCTGTATCCGAAAACTCCTGAGACTTTCTGGAGCTTCGAGCACGTCGTGCGCTTCGTCTCGAAGAAGTGCGCATTTCCCCCGCTCGGTCTGTTGACAGTTGCGGCGATGTTGCCGCGCGAGTGGGAACTCGATGTCGTCGACCTCAACGTTCAGTGCTTGCAAGACGGTCAGATCGAGCTCGCCGACTACGTGATGATCAGCGCCATGATCGTGCACCGCGATTCGGTGCGCGAGTTGGTCGAGCGTTGCCAGGCTTTCGGCAGGACGATCATCGCGGGTGGCCCGTTGTTCACGACGGGTCACGAGGAATTCCCCCAGATCGAGCACGTGGTCCTCGGCGAAGCCGAAGATCTGTTGGCGGAACTCGTCCGCGACATGGAACGCGGCCGGTTGAAGCCGAGTTATCAGGCGAGCGAGCGGCCCGATGTGAATCGCACTCCGCCGCCGCGCTGGGATCTGGTCAATCTGGATCACTACGTGACGATGTCGGTGCAGTTCTCGCGCGGGTGTCCCTACGATTGCGAATTCTGCGACATCATCGTGATGAACGGCCGCGTGCCGCGCACGAAGGCGCCCGAGAGACTGGTCGCCGAACTCGAGGCGCTGCGCCTGCGCGGTTGGAAGGAGATGGTCTTCGTCGTCGACGACAATTTCATCGGCGACAAGAAACGCACCAAGGCCCTGCTCTGTGCGATCATCGACTGGCGCACGAAAACCGGCGCGGAAATGGGCTTCTTGACCGAGGCTTCGGTCAATCTTGCCGACGACGCCGAACTGTGCGAGCTGATGATCCGGGCCGGTTTCAAGAAGGTTTTCGTCGGCATCGAGACGCCCTCGCTGGAAAGCCTGGTCGAGTGCCACAAGTCCCAGAACAAGGGCCGCGACCTCGTCGAGGTCGTACACAAGCTGCAGGCCCATGGCCTGGAAGTCATGGGCGGCTTCATCGTCGGCTTCGACAACGATCCCCACGACATCTTCAAGCGCCAGTTCGAGTTCATACAGAGTTCCGGCGTGGCCACGGCCATGGTCGGGTTGCTGACAGCGCTGCCGAAGACGCGCTTGTACCAGCGACTCGCACGCGAAGGCCGGCTGCGCGAAAAGAGCAGCGGCAACAACACCAGCTCGGTGCTGAACTTCGAGCCACGGCTCGACAGGCACTTCCTCGAGAGTGGCTATCGCGAGTTGATGAAAAAGCTCTACGAGCCGCGCGCCTATTACCGGCGCGTGCGCGTGTTCCTCGAGCACCATCGCCCAAACGGTCCGCGCCTGCGCCTTTCGTCCGCGGATATGAAGGCTTTCGTGCGCTCGCTGTGGCTGCTCGGCGTGCGCCATCGCGGGCGTGTCGCCTATTGGCGAATCGTTTCGAGCACCCTATTGCGCCGTCCGCGTCAGATTCGCGTCGTGATCGAGCTCGCGATCCTCGGCTTTCACTTCCGCACCGTCGCGAGCGGAGTCTGAGCCGGGGCTCCGGATGCCCACGCCGGCTGCGTAGGCAGGGCGAGCAGGACGCTACGAACTGCGGCCACCCGATCCAGCATCGGAGGTGTGGTAATCTTGTGATCCTCATGAGATTCACAGCAAAGATTTCTTCCTTTCTCGCCCGCGTCGGCTTGCTCGCTTCGATTTCGCTGGCGGCCGCAGCCCAATCGACCCTCGACTACACACTGACCGCCGAACCGGCCGCATGGACACTCGAAAGCGGCCGTGTCACGACGGCCTGGATGTACAACGGCGCGCTGCCTGGCCCGGAATTGCACGCCACGGAAGGCGACACGCTGCGCGTGCACTTCTTCAACAAGCTCCCCGAGGTCACGACGATTCACTGGCACGGGCTTCCCAATACGATCGTGCAGGACTGCGTGCCGGAGAGCGCGCCGATCCTGATCGAGCCCGGCCAGGAGCACACCTACGTATTGGCCGCACTGCCCGCGGGCACGTACTGGTTCCACCCGCACGTCGGCGCGCAGATCGATCAGGGACTCTACGGGACCCTGATCGTCGATCCGCTGATCCCCGATCCGGTGGCTCAGCGCGACTATTCGATCGTGCTCGACGACTGGCGCGACGGACTGCCGGTGATGATGCCGCAGCCCTCCTACACCGAATATCTGATCAACGGCCGCACCAGCCTGGGACAGCGCGCGCTCAAGGTCGTCCAAGGCGAGACGGTTCGACTGCGCTTCTTCAACGCATCGGCGGCGACCAACTATGTAGTGGCGGTCGATCAGCACGTGATGACCGTGATTCGCACGGACGGTCAGCGCTGCGTTCCGGTCACGGCGGAAGCGATCCAGATCGGCATGGGCGAGCGCTACGACGTGCTGATCACAGCCAACAATCCAGGCACGTGGAGCATCGCGGCTTCGAACATCAACAATCGCAACGCGACTTTGGCGCGCGCCGTGTTGGCCTACCAGGGCGCAGGCAATCCCTGGCCCGCCGCGACCTTCGTGCCGCCCTACCTTTCGAGCGGGGCGTTGCTTTCCTACTCGCAACTCGCAGCGCTGGGCCCGGTGACGCCGATCTCCACAGTGCCCGACCGCACGCACAGTGTCGTGCTCACGGCCGGAATGGTCGGCGGCCAGATGATGTTCATGATCAACGGAATGATGTTCCCGAACATCCCGCCCTTCGACGTCTCACTCGGCGAAAACGTGCGCTTCAACATGGTCAATCAGACCGGCATGTACCACCCGATGCACATCCACGGGCATTTCTTCCGCATGCTCGGCAGCGCGGGCGGAACGAGCGCGCCGCTGATCAAGGACACGCTGCTCGTGCCTGGAAACGGCCAGATTCAGGCCGAGATCGTCGCCGACAATCCCGGCAACTGGATGTACCACTGCCACCACATCTATCACGCGATGATGGGCATGATGGCACTGGTTCGTTACGTCGGCAGCGACACCGACTCCGATCTTCTGACCGACGACATCGACTTCGATCCGCAAGGCGCTGCGCCCGTGCTCACGATCGACAGCCTCGGCAACGGATTTGCCATAGGCACGCCGTATGAAGTGAATGTGCAATGGCCGGTCGGCGAGAGTGTCACTTTCATGATCGGGCCGCCCCTGGCGCAGCCGTTGCCCTTCGGGTCCCTCGGCAGCCTGTGCGTGCAGCGACGCTTGCTGCTCGGCTACGCGGTCTGCGGGGCCAATGACATCGCGAGCGTCTTTGCGACGCTGCCCAACGATCCGAATCTGATCGGTCAACGCCTTGCCGTGCAGGCGATCGCGTCTCACCCCTCACTGCCCGGCGGGCGGCGCTTCTCGCGCTGCGCGATCTTGACGCCGCGCTGAGCAGCAGCCGACGCTGGACAATGAACTCGCGAGCACCTGCAAGCTGGGCTCTCGCGCGATACCCATGGAGTTGCAGCAGCTTCTGACTGCC
>JANMRV010000562.1:0-5210 GCA_031388685.1 Planctomycetota bacterium | reverse complement strand
GGCGAAATTGGCGCGGATTTCCGCGTAGCTCTGTGGATCGGCCGCCTCGAAGTTGGAGAGCGTCTCGTCGGAAAAAACCACGCCCCAGCCGAAAGTGTCGTCGGACTTGTTGCGCTCGAAGACGGTGATCTCGTGTTCCGGGTGGCGACGCTTGTGGAGCAATGCGAAGTACAGGCCCGCGGGTCCCCCACCAATGCTGACGATCTTCATTGGATGGGGATTCTACGCCGCAGGGCCGCGCCGGATCGCGCTCGAGGATCGGGATTCGAAGTTCAAAGAGCGCTGGACGGAATCGTCGGGGAAGCCGATGCTCCTTTCATGCAGCAAAGTCCGTCCATGGAGCCGCCCGCGAGCGAGCAAGCGATGTGGCGCGCAGTCGAAGCACGCGACCGCGCCGCCGACGGCCTGTTTTTCTTTGGGGTGACCACGACCGGGATCTACTGCCGGCCGTCCTGCCCCGCGCGGCGCGCGCGGCGCGAGCACGTGCGCTTCTTCCCTAACACCGACGCCGCGGAACGGGCCGGTCTGCGCGCCTGCCTGCGCTGCCGCCCGGCCGAGATCGCCGAAGCAGGCCTCGCCCTGTGCACGCGTGTCTTGGACGTGGTCGGTGTGCTGGCCCTCGGACGTTGGTCCGATCGCGAGCTCGAGGCGCGCGGCTTCGAACCCGTGCAGGTGCGCCGCGCCTTCCTCGAGCAGTACGGCCAGACCTTCCATGCGCATGTTCGCTCGCTGCGTGTCGCGCGCGCCCGCCAGGCGCTCGGCCGCGGTCGTTCGCTCGACGAAGCCGGCGCGCGCGCCGGTTACGAATCCGAGAGCGGTCTGCGCGCCGCGTTCCGCGCCGTGTTGCAAACGACCCCGGCGCAGGCGACTGATTGCGCGACGATTCAGGTGACACGGCTGGCTTCGCCGCTCGGATCGCTGACGGCGGCTGCGAGCGATGCGGGCGTCTGTATGCTGGAATTCGACGAAGCCGCTCTGAAAAAGCGCGGCCCGAGCGAGCGCACGCAGACTCGCCTGCGCGACATCGCCCGTCAACTCGGCTGCACGCCGGTCGTCGGCACGAATCGGCATCTCGCGGCTCTGGCCGCCGAGCTCGAGCAGTGGTTTGGCGGCGAGCGACGGAACTTCGACGTGCCCTGCGTGCTCGCCGGCACGGCCTTCGAGCTTCTCGTCTGGCGACGCCTCGGCTCGATCGGCTACGGAACGACCGCAAGCTACGGCGAGATCGCCCGCGATCTGGCCAAGCCCGGCGCATCCCGTGCGGTCGGTCGCGCGAACTCGCGCAATCCGGTCGCGATTCTCGTGCCCTGCCATCGGGTGATCGGATCGTCGGGAACTCTGACCGGTTACGCCGGCGGGCTCGATCGCAAGCGCTGGCTCCTGGCCCACGAAAGGCGCACGATCGCGCCTTGAACGACCGGGCCGCGCGCGCTTTCATGGCGCGCCGTGGAAACGACGCCCCAAGCCGTATTCGGCTTCGTGACCCTGCTCGTCTTCCCGCTGCTTGGCCTGCTGGCCATGCTGAAGAAGCGCGCGAGTCCGCTGCTTTGGACGGCGGTGATCCTGTGGCTCGCGCTTGGCGGACTGGCGCTGTGGATTTCGTGGTACCCGGGCCTGACCCGACAGGAATTCAAGCATGACTGGCTGATCGGCTGTGCGCTCGGAGCGGCCTTCCTCGCGGTCGATTGGCTGCGCACGCGTCGCAAGATCGCGAAGTGGCTCAAGATCACGATCGGTTTGATCACGATCGCCGTGTTCGCCAAGGCGCTGCACGACTTCCTCCTGCGTTACGGATAGTGACTTGCTAAGCTCGCGCGCGATGACCGAGTGGGCCAAATGCACGTGGACCGAGGCGCGCGAGCTATTGTCGAAAAATCTGGTCGCACTGCTGCCGATCGGCTGCACCGAGCCCCACGGACCGCACCTGCCGCTCGACACGGACGTGACGATCGCGCTGGCGCAGGCGCGGCGCGCGGCGGAATTGCTTGGCGAACAGCGTGTCGCTGCGATCGTGCTCCCGCCGATCGCCTACGGCGTCACCAATTACACCGACGGTTTCGCCGGGCGCGTGACGATCCGGCCCGGCACGCTGTGGGCCTTGGTCGAGGACGTGATCACGGCCGTCGAACAGGAAGGCGTGTTGCAGGTGGTGCTGGTCAACGGCCACCTCGAGCCCGCGCATGTCGCCGTGCTGCGCGGCGTGGTGCTCGACCACGCGAAACGCGGACCGATGAAGGCCCAGGCGATCCTCGCCGATGTTTCGCGCAAGCGTTGGGCTGCTACGCTCGGCGAGGAATTCCAAAGCGGCGATTGTCATGCGGGCCGCTACGAATCGAGCCTGGTGCTGCACGCCGATCCGGCGAACGTGCGCGCCTCGCGCAGCGCATTGCCTGCGGTGAAGATTGACCTGCTCATCAAGATGAAGGCCGGAGTCTCGAACTTCCGCGAGGCCGGAGCGAGCGAGGCCTATTGCGGCGACCCGGCGGCCGCCAGCGCCGACGAAGGCCGCGACCTCACCGAGCGATTGGCGCGCGTCGTCGTCGAATCGGCGCGCGAGACCTGGCCGGAGCTTTTTCCTTGAGCAGCTTCACGACCCAGATCCGGGTGCGCTTCGGCCACGTCGATCCCGCCGGAATCGCCTATTACCCGCGCATCTTCGAATACGTGCACGCCGTCACCGAGGAGTTGTGGGAGCAGCACGTCGGCGTGCGCTACGACCGCTTGATCATGGAGGAGAAGATCGGCTTTCCGCTGGTCCACTCCGAGGTCGACTTTCGCGGGCCGCTGCGCTTTGGAGACCGGCCGATCGTGCGCGTGACTTGCTTTCACCTCGGCAGGTCTTCCCTGGGTCTGCACTTCGTCTTCGAACAGGGCGGCGCCGTGGTCGTCGATGCGCGCATGACAACCGTCTGCACCGACATCGCATCGTTGAAGAGCAAGCCGATTCCCGCGGAATGGCGCGCGAAACTGGCCGAATTGCTCGAACCTTCGGCGGCGGCTCAAGACAAGGGAGCACACACCCGATGAATGCAGCCATGCGCATCGGAGCCAAACACGGCCGCGGCCGGCCTGTTTTCAGCTTCGAGTTCTTCCCGCCCAAGACCGACGCGGGCGCGCACGCGTTGCTCGCGACCGCCGCGGACCTGCGCGACGTGCTCGCGCCGGATTTCATCTCGGTCACCTGCGGCGCGGGTGGATCGACGCGCGGGCGCACACACGAACTCGTCGCGCGCATCCAGCGCGAACTCGGGCTCACTTCCATGGCGCACCTGACCTGCGTGGGTGTGACGCAGGCGGAACTCACCCATGAAGTGCAAGGCCTGCGCGCCGCGGGCATCGAGAATATTCTCGCTCTGCGCGGCGACGCTCCGGCGGGCAGCGGTCCCTTCACGCCACAAGTGGGCGGCCTCGCCCACGCCTCCGATCTGGTCAGCTTCCTCAAGTCGCAATTCGACATCGAAGTCGGCGGTGCCTGTTATCCCGAGGGCCATGTCGAATCGACGAGCGCCGAGCGCGACCTCGATTGGACCGTGCACAAGGTGCGCCAGGGCGCTGACTTCCTCGTGACGCAGTTGTTCCTCGACAACGCGGATTACTTCGCCTTCCTCAATCGCGCGCGCGATCGCGGCATCCGCGTCCCGATCGTGCCCGGCATCATGCCGATCACGAACGTTGCGCAGGTCGAGCGCTTCACGAAGATGTGCGGCGCGAAGATCCCGCGGGAATTGCTCGAGCGCCTGCGCCGCTTCCAGGACGATCCGGCCGCGGTCATGGCGATCGGCATCGAACACGCGATCCTGCAATGCCGCGGCCTGCTCGAAGGCGGCGCGCCGGGCCTGCACTTCTACACGCTGAACAAGAGCTGGGCCACGCGTTCGATCCTGGCCGCGGTGCGGCGCGTCTGAAGCGCTTCGAGAGCGCGATACGCGCTCAGTTCGCGCGCGACTTCGCGGGCAAGGCCGCGCGCAATTCCTTGCGGGCGACTTTGCCGCGGTCGTTCTTCGGCAGGCTCTCGCGCCACTCGAACCAGCGCGGGTACTTGTAGGGCGCGAGGTGGCGCTTGACGTGGTCTTTCAACTCCGCGGCGAGCTCTGGCCCTTGCGCGTGCCCGGGGTTCACCACCACGAAAGCGAAGGGCTTCACCAGACGTTCCTCGTCCTCGCAGCCAAGCACGCAGACCTCGGCCACGGCGGGATGGCGCAAGAGCACGTTCTCGATCTCGAGCGGCGAGACCCAGATGCCGGAGACCTTGAGCAGGTCGTCGTCGCGGCCTTCGTAGTAATAGTAGCCCTCGGCGTCGCGTCGAAAAATGTCCGCGGACGTGCACCAATCGCCCTGAAAAGCCTCGATGGATTTCTTGCGATCCGCCCAATAACACAGCGCGGTCGATCCACCGCGTACGCGCAATCTGCCCGGCTCGCCGTCGACGACAGGCACACCGTCGGGACCGACGATCTGCGCCTCGTATCCCGGCACGATGCGGCCAAGACTTCCGAGGCGCACATCGCCTTCACGGTTGGAGATATAGATGTGAAACATCTCGGCCGAGCCGATTCCGTCGAGGATTTCGACCGCGGTGCGCACTTTCCACTCCTCGTAAAGCTGCGCGGGCAGCGCTTCGCCCGCGGACAGCGCGACACGCAGCGAAGAAAGATCGGCAGTGTCGCAGCGCGGCGAGCGCAGCATGTTGTTGATCATCGTCGGCACGCTGGTCAAGAACGTCGGCCGGTGCTTTGCGATCTGATCGAACAATTCGTCCGCGGTGGCGCGGCCGGAAAAGAGCACGACGCTCGCGCCGACGCGGAACGGGAACATCAGATTCGTCCCCGTGGCGTAGCCGAAGAACAACTTGGGCACGGACAGACAAACATCGCTCTCCCGGTAACCCGCGACCTTGAGCGCGTAGGTCTCCGTCGAGTAGGCGAAGTCGCCGTGCGTGTGCACGCAGGCCTTGGGATGGCCCGTCGAGCCCGAAGTGAACAGCCAACCCGCAAGGTCGTCGGCGGAAGTCGGCTCGAGCGCGGCCTGCTCGGACTGGGGATCCTCCGCGGCCACGGCATCTTCGTAATCGACGCCGTCGTGTACTCCCCCGCCGACGACGATCATCGCCTTCAGGAAGCGCGCGCCGCGCGCCGCGACTTGGAATTCCGCCAGCGCCTCGGCGTGCACGAAGGCGACCCGCGCCTTGGTGTACTCGAGGTAGTAGGCAA
>JANMRV010000141.1:0-1297 GCA_031388685.1 Planctomycetota bacterium | reverse complement strand
GTCGAGAATGGCGGCGTGCTGGCCGCATTTCGCGACGTGAGCTACGCGGTGCTTCCGCCCAACTGGGCGCCGGGCGGCGGTCACTACGAAAATGAACTGGGCGATTTCGACGGCGACAACGACCTCGACATCTACGGGCTCAACTGGGAAGCCATCCAGGACAGCACCTTCACGAACAACGGCAGCGGAATCTTCGCCAACAAGGTCGTGCTCGGCGGTTCGGGCTCCGACGACAACGAAGGCGACTTCATCGACTACGACTGTGACGGCAACCTCGACCTGTTCGTCGCGAACTTCAGCGGCCAGGAGCGCATGTACCGCAACGTCGCCGGCGGACTGAACAATCTGATGGGCGGCGTTCTGCCGAGCGACGGCTCGACATCGCTCGGTGCCGATCCCTGCGATGTCGACCTCGACGGGGACTACGACATCATCGTGGCCAACGACGGCGGCCAGGCCAACGTGTTCCTGAAGAACGGCAACAATGTGGCCGACACGACCGCGCCGCGCCTTGCGAACATGGAGCAGGCGGTGAATCGAGTGGCCGGCGCGGCGCCGACGGTGATCCGCGTACAGCTGTACGACAACTCGCCATGGCCGATCGCGGCGTTCGACGTCACGCGCCTGGAGTACAGCGTCAACGGCGGAGCCTTCACTCCGGTTGCGATGCGCTACTCGGGCGGGCAGATGTTCCGCGGCGAGATCCCGGGCGCGCTGGTCGGAAGCATCGACTACCGCGTGAAGTCCACGGACGAGCACGGCAACACCGGCACGTCAGTCACGAAAAACTACGTGGCTTCGGGCGGCTGCACAGGCACGCCGGTCGTGTACTGCACGGCGAAGGTCAATTCGCTCGGTTGCACGCCGACGATCGGCTTCGCCGGTGCGCCGAGCGCGAGCGCGGGTTCGGGCTTCACGGTCACCGCCAGCAACGTGATCAACAATAAGCCCGGCCTGCTCTTGTACAGCAACAGCGGTCGAGCGGCGGTCGTGTTCCAGGGCGGACTGCGTTGCGTGAACACTCCGCTCAAGCGTTCGATCCCGCTCAACTCGGGCGGCAATCCGCCGCCGAACGATTGCTCGGGTGTCTACTTGCTCGACATGAACGCTTTCGCGGTCGGCGCGCTTGGCGGAACTCCTGCTTTGTACCTGCAGGTCCCCGGCAGCGTGATCAACGCGCAGTGCTGGGGCCGCGACCAGGGCTTCCCCGCCCCGGACAACACGACGTTGTCGAACGCACTGGAATACACCGTATGTCCGTGATCGGTGCCCGGTAATCCACCGGCGTTTATTTCAC
>JANMRV010000519.1:0-5354 GCA_031388685.1 Planctomycetota bacterium | reverse complement strand
TGGCCGCCAGCTCGACCCGGGCTTCGAGTTCGCGGTAGGACAAGCGTGTGTCGCCGAAGCTGACCGCGAGCGCGTCGGGAGTCTTGCCGGATTGTTCGCGGAACAAATCGACGAGTCCAAGTTCGCGCGGGATATCGGCATCGGTGGCGTTCCACTCGGCGAACCTGCGCTGCTCGTCGAGCGACAGCATCCCGATCGAAGCGCACTTTGCGTCGAAGTTGGCTTCGAGCCCCTCGAGCAGCTGACGCAGGTGGTCGCACATGCGCACGATGTGCTCGCGCTCGAACAAATCGGTGTTGTATTCCCACTCGATGATGGCGTGACCGTCTTCGTCGGATTGCGCGCGGCCCACGCGCTGTTCGCCGCGTGGGATCACGACCAGGTTCATGTCGAACTTCGCGGATCCGTTGTAGCGGTAGACCATTCGGCCCGCCGCCTCCCCGAAGGTGAGGTCGGGCACCGGCGAGTCGTGGAAACTGAACAGGACCTGGAAGATCGGGTTGTAGGCAAAATCGCGCTGCGGTTCGAGCGCGTGCACGATGTGCTCGAAGGGCAGATCCTGGTGTTCGAAGGACTCGAGCGCGCTCCTGCGCACGCGCTCCGCGAGTTGACGCAGCGTGATGTCGCCCGAGCAGTCGACGCGGATCGGCACCGGGTTGACCAGCATGCCCAGGATGCCCTCGACTTCGCGCGTGCGCCGGTTGGCCGCCGCCGTGGCGATCACGATGTCGGTTTGCCCGCTGTGGCGCGCAAGCAAGAGTTCGAAGACCGTGAGCAGCAACTGGTACGGCGTGAAGCCCTCGCGCCGAGCGAGGCCGGCCAGGCTCTTGAACAAACGCGGCGGGATCGTGATCACCTCGCTCGCGCCGTTGAAGGTCTGCAGCGCAGGCCGCGGCTTGTCGGTGGGCAAGCTCAACAGGGCCGGCGCGCCGGCCAGTTGCGCGCGCCAAAATGCGACCAGGCGCTCGCGCCGCGCCCCGCTGAGCATCTCGCGCTGCCAGGCCACGTAGTCGGCGAATTGGAATGGAGCGGGCGGCAGGCTCGACGCCCGGCCGGCCGCACAATCCGCGTACAGCTTCGCGAGGTCGCCGAGCAAGATCGCGATCGACCAGCCGTCGTGCACGAAGTGGTGCTCGACCTGAAGCAGTTCCCAATCGTCATCGGAGTGCTTCAAGAGCGTCCACTCGACCAGCGGCATTTCACCGACATCGAAGCGGCGCAGGCACAACCGGTCACAGGCCTGCTCTGCGAGCGCCCGTCGCTGGTCGGCGCTGCCCAGAGTGACCTCGATCAACTCGAGGCTCGGCGTCCAGGAGTCGTGAATCCGCTGCCGCGGCGTCTCGCCCTCTGCATGGAAGGTCGTGCGCAGGATCTCGTGGCGCTGCACGAGCAGTCCGAGCGCGCGCCGCAGCGCGTCGGGATCGATGGCGCCGCGGAATCGGACCGAAAACTGCGTGTTGTAGGCGAGCAAGCCCGGCTCGAGCTGCAACAGGAACCAGACCGGCTCCTGCGAAGCGGAAAGCGGAATCGGCTGCGTTCGAGCGACGCGCCGCATGGGCGGATAGGCCGGCCAGAGATTGCCCCCTCCCGCGTCGATCGTCGCGGCGAGGTCCGCGAGCGTGGGGTGCTCGAAGATCGCGCGCGGCGTCAAGTCGATCCGGGCGCGCTCGGCGAGGCGGCCGGAGAGTTGCATGGCGAGCAGCGAGTGGCCGCCCAAACGAAAAAAGTTGTCGTCGCGTCCCATGTCCGTGAGGCCGAGCAACTCCGACCACAGGCCGGCCAGCAGCCTTTCCGTGCTCGTGCGCGGCGGCTCGCCGCGGGCACGCCTTTGTGGAGCGGGCAAGGCGCGGCGGTCGAGCTTGCCGCCTGGCGTGCGCGGCAATTCCTGGAGCACCAGGATTTCCGTGGGCAGCATGTATTCGGGCAGGCTCGTCGCGAGCTTGATTCGCAGCGCGCTCGCGTCCAGCGTCGCGGTTTCGAGCGGCGCGACGTAGCCGATCAATTGCCGCGCTCCGGGTGAATCTTCTCGCACCGCCACCGCCGCCGCGCGCACGCCGGGCAATTTTTCGAGCGCGGCTTCGATCTCGCCGAGTTCGATGCGATAGCCGCGCAACTTGACCTGGTCGTCGTCGCGGCCGAGAAATTCCACGGCCCCATCGGCGCGCTGCCGCGCTCGGTCGCCGGTCAGGTACATGCGCGCGCTGGCTTCGCTCGAGAACGGATCGGTCACGAAGCGCGCCTGCGTCAACTCGGGCGCACCGAGATAACCGCGCGCGACTCCGCCGCCACCGATGGCGAGCTCGCCGACTTCGCCGCGGGCCAGCGGACGATGCTCTGCGTCCAGGATGTGCAGGCTGACCCAGGGCAAGGCAAATCCGATCGGAACGCTGGACCACGCAGGGTCGATGATTTCCGCGCGCGGTTCGAAGGTCGTTGCTGTGATCGTCGTTTCGGTCGGTCCGTAGCCGTTGATCCAGCGCACGCGCTCGCCGAACAGTGCTTTCCATTGTGCGAGCGCCGTGGCTGAAGCGCGCTCGCTGCCGGCGATCACCAGGCGCAGGTCGCGTGGCAGCGCAGTTCCCGCGCGCGCGAGTTCGGCCGTCCATTCCTGCCAGAAACCGGCCGGCAAATTCGCGACCGTGATGCGTCGCTCCTCGAGGAAACGCGTGAATGCAGCGAACGAGCCGGCCATGGCTTCGTCGCGCAACACGACGCAGGCGCCCGCGCACCAAGTTGGAAAGAGTTCTTCCGCTGCCACGTCGAAGGCCAGCGAGGCGAATTGCAGGACGCGATCCTTTGGCGTCAACGCATAGTGCGCCGCCATGCCGTGGGCGTGCAGCGCGAGCGAGCCGTGTTCAATCTGCACGCCCTTGGGGCGGCCGGTGGAACCGGAGGTGTAGAGCACGTAGGCCAGATTGGAGGTTCCGGCTGGGCGCGGCGCGGCGCGCCCGGCCGGCAGCGCGTCGAGCGCGATCACAGGCACCCCAGCCGCCGCGCAGTGGGCAGCGAGGCGCGTCACGCTGAGCACGGCCAGCGCACCCGAATCCCTGACCAGTTCGCACATACGCGCGGCGGGAGTGCTCGGATCGATCGGCAGATAAGCCGCGCCGCTTTCCAGGATGCCGAGCAGCGCGGCGCCAAGTTCGATGCCGCGCTCGACGCAAACGGCAATCACACTCTCGGGTCGCGCTCCGTGTGCCGCAAGGCAGGCGGCGACTTCGTGCGCTGCCGCAGCCAGTTCGGCGTAGCTCTGGACGCGCTCCGCGGACTCGATCGCGACGGCCTGCGGTTGCCGGCGGGCACGCTCGAAGATCGCTTCGTGAACCAGCGCGGGGGCGGGAAGCGGGGTCTGCATGCGGTCAGGCTGCGCGTGCGCTGCGTGCGCGGATCGTACCACGCCGTCCGTGGCTTCGATGGGCTTCAGGACGTTTGCTCCAGGTGCTCGATCCAGCGTGCGAATTCGTCGGCGAAGGCGTCGAAGTCGCTGCCCAACTCGGCCACGGTTTCGCGGCCGTGCACCACTCGCATGCGCGCACCGAGGCGCGGCGCAGAGTTGACGGGCGGCAGCGATTCGCTGCGCGCGAGGCTCTCGCGCGCTTCGTCAAGTCGCACTTCGACAGCGCACGAAAGCCGGCGGGCCAATGCGTCCGCGCCGAGTTCGCGCGCGGTGAGCCGCGGAATGAACTCGAGGAACGAAAGGCTGTTGCCCGGTTGCCAATAGGCGCGCGCAAGCTCAGGACCAATTCGCGGGTTGTCGCAGATGTGGCCATCGAGGTCGAGGAAGAAGTCGCGCGTGGTCTCGACGGCCATTTCCGCCAGCACGTAGCCGTGGTAGTAGGCGCTCGATTCACCCGCGAGCAGGTGCGGAACCGCGAGCGCGGGCCGCGGACTGCCTTGCTCGAGGAACAACAGGCGCTGCTCGACGGCGCGGACTTCGGCGAGCACCCGCTCGCTCGAAAGTTCTTCATCGGGAATCTCGTACAGCGCGCGCTCCGCGTAGCACACGGCGAGCATTGCGCGTGCCTGCCACGCCGCGAAGGGCTGCACGGCGCGAATGCGCCGTTCCATGATTTCAAAAGGCATGGATTTGCCCGCGCGGTCTTTCGCGTAGCGCGACTGCCAGTCCGCGTCGTGCAGCAGACTGTCGAGGAACATGCTCTGCGTCTCGGAGAACCCCACCGAGGTCGGCGCGAATTCTTGGCCGAAACACGGCGCGGGCATGTCGATGTTCGCGAAGTGCGCGGCGTGGCCGCCTTCGTGGAAAAGCGTCTCGGTCGCGCGGAATCCGCTGCCGACCATGCCTGGGATCGCGTTCGCGGTGAAATGGATGCGCGCCGGGATGCGCCGTGAGCCGTCGCGCCAGGCGACGACCGGGCCGTGCATGAAGCCGTTCTCGTACTTGCCGCGCCGGTCGACGAGATCGAGCAGCATGTCCGCGCCGCGATAGTCGATGCCCAGCGCCGCGAAGGAATGGCCGTAGCGGCGCACGGATTGCGCGAACGGGAAGAACGGATCCTGTTCGCGCGTGCTGTCGCCAAAGGTGGCGAACTGGATGTTCCAAGGCAGGGCGGCGTCCGATCCCAGGCGCGCGATCAACTGGTCCACGGCGCCGCGGGCGGCGGAGCGTGTGCGCGCTTCGAGCTCGTCGAGCAGTGCGAACACCGCCGCCTTCGACATCTGTTCCACACGCTTCGTCTTCCAGTCGTAATAGTCCTCGGCCCCAAGCATGCGCCCGAGGCGGTTGCGCGCGCGCACGACGTCGAGGAAACCCGAGTCGAGCACGTGGCTTTCGATCGCGCGCAGGCCCTCCCACGCGGAGCGCCTCACGTCGGCCTCGGGTTCGCTGCGCAGCAGGGCGCCGAGCTTGACGCTCGAAGCCGGCTTGCGCACGCCATCGCGATCGCGGTAGCACAGTTGCAGCGACGCGCGCGCTTGCGCCAGGCGGCCCTCCGAGGCCACGATGTCCTCGGCCAGGCTGCGCGCCTCGCTGCCCTCGATCGCGTGCGCCTCGAACGTGGCGAGCCAGCCGTTCAAGGCCAGGCGTTCGTCCGCGCTCGCCCGCGTATCCAGCACAGCCAGCGCGCGGCGCACGCGTTCGATCTGCTCGGGAGCCTGCAGGAAACGTTGCAGTTCGATTTCCTTGGTGTCGAAGTCGAGTTGCGCCGCCGTGGGATCGTCCCCAAGACCCATCTTCTGCACCCAGAAGGCGTCTTCCTTCGCCGTGTGCAGACGGGCGTAGCTGCGATTCAGTTCTTCAAGGAAGCTCATGCGGAGACTCTTGTCGGGTTGTGGCCGCTGCCTACTTCAGTCGCCAGATATCGCGCGCGTTCGATGTGGGTCGACTTGCGTGGCAC